>JAUYTF010000396.1 GCA_030695285.1 Eubacteriales bacterium
CGCGTCTCGCGGGTCGCGCCGCCGGACTCGCAGCCGAGGAGCGCCGGCTTTTCTCGGCCGTCTCCTGGCCACCGCTCCGCCTGCTCGACGCCTGCGAGTAGTTTGATGAGCGTCGATTTTCCGGCACCGTTTTCACCAACGAGGCAATGAACTTCGCCCTGGGTAATTGAAAAGCCAACGTTTTTGAGCGCAACCACGCCCGGAAACCGTTTCGTGATGCCCGTTAGGCGCACCGCCGTATTCGTCATTTTTCGCCTCCGATTGTTCCGGTTAGGTTTACGCCTATTTTGCGGCGACTTTGCGTCGCTTACTGAGCTGATCAACCGCAACCGCGAGGATCAGAATGCCACCCGTGATAACCTGTGTGTAACTCGCATTAAGATAGAGCAGCACGATTGCGTTGTTGATCAACTGCATGAGTGTCACGCCCAGGACCGCGCCAATGAGCTTGCCCTCACCGCCGTCCATCGAGATGCCGCCGACAAGTAGTCCTACGACATTTCGAAACTCAAGCTGCGTGCCTGCGTTCTGGCTGCTACTACCGAGACGTGCCGCAAGCACGATGCCCGCAAACGCCGCAACCGCGCCAGTGATCATGTAAGAAATGTAGACGAACTTTTCGATGTTGATACCGGCTAGTCGAGCAGAGAGCTTGTTGGAGCCAATCAAATAAGCATTGTGGAAAAAGCTCGTATATTTAATGATGAAGATGCCGACCGCGATAATCGCAAACATATATACGATGGTTGATGGAATCCCAAACCAGGTTGCGCGTCCAATGATGGTAAAACTCTCGCCAAAGTTACTAAGTGTCTGCCCGCCGATGATGACTAGTGCGATGCCGCGATAGGCCATCCATGTACCAAGCGTCGCAACAAGCGGGGTCACGCCAAGCTTATTGATGATAACACCGTTGAGAAATCCGAACGTTGCGCCGGATAGCAGACCGATGAGCACTGCCACCGGAGCCGGTAGCCCGCCATTGAGTGCAAGACCGACGATCGCACTGGAGAGGCAGAGATTGGAACCGACCGAAAAATCAATGTTTCCCGCAATCAGCGAAATTGCCATTGGAATTGCTATCATCATATCTACGCTCATACCCTGCAGGAGCACGCGGATATTGCCGGATGTGGCAAACGTGGACGTTGACGACATCAGCGCAATTACGATCATTGCCAACAGAACGATTAGGGACAATTCGCGCGTTTGAAGAATCTTTCTCAAAACGCCGTGAAATGGTTTACCCGTGCGAGTGCAAATTTTTTCCACCGTCGTATCCTCTCTGTATGCGAAATGTTTATTTCTTAGTAATAGAAAAGCATTAACGCTCCGAAATTCGATTTTGTTTGGATGAATCGGGCTCACTCATATGAGCTCTACTCCGTCTTTGACAATACACAAAATCGGGAAACGTTGCTGTAATCGGTGTTAGCTAAACTAGGCCGCTTGAGAATCAATCTTGCAGGCATTCACTCGTGATGATCGCGAGCTCGGAATACTGTATCTTCTCGGGGACTTCGTTATAATAGAGATAGTTAAACATGACGCGCGCCGCGTTGTAGGAGAAGATTTCAGGGCGCTGTTCGATCATGACCTTGAGATAACCGTCCTTCATGAGTCTCTCACCCATTTCGGAGAGGTCAAACCCGACGACGACGATATCTTTTCTCCCAAGGTCGCGCAGAACCTCGCCTGCGATGTAGGAATCCGCGTCCGTACAGAAGAGTCCGCGCAGGTTTTCGTCTACAATCGCCGCTTTCACCATTTCATAATAGAGGTTAGAATTATCCGGGATATTCAGCTCAAACGAATGGATATCTGGATAGTACTCCTTGACCATATCGAGAAAGCCGCGCTTGCGTTCCTTGGTTTGCATGTGTTCATGCACCTGATTGATTGTAAAAACATTGCCCTTTTTGCCGATATAGTTTGCCAGAATCTGAGAACCGATACGGCCCGCTTTGTAGGCATTCGGGCCGATGTAACAAAGCTTTTTGTCCGTCATGGCATCCGCGCCGAATGTGACGACGGGACGACCGCTGCAGGCAAACTCCTCGATGAGTGTATTCAGCTTCGTTGCGCTCTGCGGCTGAATGATCAGACCGCTGACCGAGCCATCCGCGATGACCGCACGGATCGCTTCTTCCTGATCGGCAATACTCTTGGTAAAGCACTTCCGAATTTCGAGTTGAAAGCCATGTTCGCGATAGTCGTCTGCAAAGCGGCGAAACCCGCGCTCAACTTCCGGAAAATATGCTTTCGTCGTTTCTGAATAGATCACGACGACCTTGCTGTCTTTCGCTTTGGCAAGTGCGCTGGCAACGTGATTCTTTTGATAATCCAGCTCGCGTGCCGCATGCAGCACGGCGCTACGGGTGCGTTCATAGACCGGCTCGCCCGCCATCACCTTTTTGACGGTGCGCAGTGCGTATCCGGATTTCTCCGCGACATCCATCAACGTGACACGCTTTGTTTTTTCCATTCGTTGCACTCAGTCCTTTAATCTTGATGGGTGTACTGTTCTGGTCAAATCTTGAAATGGCGATGCGATCCGCAATGGTATCCGGAACGTTCTCTTCCGTCTTTCTATTGATGAGCGATCTTGTGATGTTCCATTGCAGTAACAGAATTGATGCAGCGTAGGTACAGCGAATCGATGGAATTGTGTGTGTTCCGATTTCAACAATGCATCTTGTGCACTATTTTTGCAAGTGTTTGTGCGAATTGGCTTAAATGCTTTCTGATGCACTCATTATATGCACGCTATTTCACGGTGTCAACAGGATTTTTCAGATTATTTGCGTGTTGACATCTCAATTCTGGGCACGTACAATAGGAATATACAAGAAACCGTTAAAAAATTATGCACCTCGTGCACTCTTATAGGGCAATAAGGTGCACAGAAAGGTCCTATATGATGTACGACTACTTTCACCGCACAGAATTGGACGAGACATTCTACACGGAGCACCTTCAACCCCGTCTGCCACGAGAGATGATTGACGCGCACGCGCACTTCAACCTGCCTGAGCACGTCAGTCACATCACAAAAGAGACGATCGCTGGCGACTGGGCACTTGAATGCGGGTTGTTGATGAGCTATGAGGATGCTTGCGCTTACTATAGAACCCTTTTTCCGGATACCGTCGTCTATATGACCGCTCTGCCTTGGCCGCTGCGCGAAGCGAACACCATCGGCAACAACAACTATATCTCCCGCATTTCCGAGTATCCGCATCTTCGCGGTTTGATGACCATTCGTCCGGAGTACAGCTTGAGCATGATCGAGCAGGCATTCACCGAAGGCGGCTTCTCCGGTTTTAAACCATATCCCTATATGGCGAGCACCGTGAAAGGCGCGGATGTCAGCATATTCGACTTCATGACCCATGAGCAGTTCGCCCTCGCGAACAGGCTCCGTGTGCCGGTGCTCATGCACCTGCCTCGTGCGGGGCGCTTGCCCGCGCCGGAGAACGTCTCTGAAATTCGCACAATATTGGAGCGCTATCCGAACGTCAAGCTCGTCATTGCGCACTTTGGTCGCTGTTTCAACGTGGAGTACTTCGAGCAAGCGCTTGATGCACTTGGCGAGGATATCCACCGGGTCTGGTTCGATACCGCGGCGGTACTCAATCCTGCCGTGCACCGTCTTACGTTTCAAGAATTGGATTATCATAAGATTCTGTTTGGTACAGACTTTCCGATCCTGCTCTGGCACGGTAAGCGAGAATGGAAGAACGGTACCTATACCAATCTCTGCCGCGAAAATTTCAGCTGGAACAAGCACCTATACCCCGAGGACGAGAGTAACTATACATTCTTTGTGTACGAGCAGATCAAGCACATGCTCGACATCATCGGCGATGACGAGGAGAAAAAGCGCGCTGTTTTCTTTGGCAACGCGAAGGAAGTCTACTTTGACACGCAGCGAGGCGGTGTCCAGGCATGAACAAGATTTTGCTCAAGCACCTCGGCAACATCGATCAGTTGGCAGGTGTGCGTTTGGAACGGGTGGAAGAAGGAAATGGCGCAGGCATGCGAATCGCCCGCGTCTGGAATGCGGCAGGGCTGTCATTTTCCGTCATGCCGGATCGCTGCCTCGATCTGTATGATTTCTCTTTCCGCGGCATCAACCTCGCATTTCATTCGAAAAACGGGCTCGGCGCGAGCGCTTTTCTGCCGATGGCAGGCGAATTTTTCAGTTACTGGCCGGGCGGCATGCTCGCAACCTGCGGTCTGGACAACGTCGGCGGCGCCGCACAAGCCGACACGATGAATTCGTTTCCGATTCACGGGAGAATCAGCAGCCGCTCAGCGGAACAGTTCTGCACCGATACACGCTGGGAAGGCGACGACTATGTCCTCCTGCTTTCCGGCATCATGCGCGAAAGTAGGTTGTATAACCGCTCACTCGAACTCCGCAGACAGATTCAAACATCGTTGCACGCCACCGAAGTGACGATCACCGACACGATCACCAACCTGACCGACGCGCCTGAACCCGTTTTTCTGCTGTATCACTTCAATTTCGGCTACCCGCTGCTGGATGAAGCTGCTCAGTATTTCGGCCCGCGTTCTGAAACAAGTGTATTCAGCAATGGCGGAGACACCGACTTTCGAAACATGCGAGCCCCCGTTGACGGCGCAGCGCATCAAACGTTTTGCCATATTCCTCATGAGCGCGGCATCGTTACCGCAGGGCTGTATCAACCGAAACTTCGGCTTGCTGCGTATCTCAGGTATGACACAACCTCTCTGCCGTATTTGCTTGAGTGGAAATGCCTCAAGTCGCATGACTATGTTCTAGCAATCGAGCCCACTAATTGCCCCGCAAACAACCGGGTTTCCGACCTGAATAGCGGCAAAGTGTTCACATTGGGCGCATACGAAAGCGTAACATATCAGCTTACCCTCGGCGTTTCCGAAGGTTCCGCGGCGGAAGCGCTCTTGCAAAACAATGTATAGACGGAGAAAACGCAATGTACACCATCGGACTTGATATCGGCACGACGGGAACTAAGGCGCTTCTTGTCAACAGCGCAAACGGCTCGGTAGCCGGCAGAGGGTATTGCGGGTATTCGCTCATTACGCAGGGCGACCGCGCCGAACAGGACGCAAACGACTGGATTAAGGCCAGTAAGTTTGCCATACGCGAGGCAATGCGCGAAAATGAGAACAAACCGGTGTCCGCCATCGCCATCTCCTCACAGGGCGCAAGTATGGCGATGACCGACGCTGCCGGAAAACCTCTTGGCAACGCAATCACATGGATGGATTCCCGTTCGCGCGCGGAAGCAATGGAGCTCGAGCAGTTGCTCGGCAATGAGTATGTCTACCATATGTGCGGCTGGCGAATCTTTCCAACGCTTGACGCTGCAAAAATTTTGCATTTTCGTCGCGCGGGTTTGGAGCAGCCTGGCTGCCGGTATTTAAGCACAATCGAGATTGTCAATCAGTTTCTTACCGGCTTTGCGATCATCGATCCGACCAACGCAGCTATCCGCCAGCTCATGGACATTCGGACCGGACGCTGGGATGCGCGCATTCTGGATGCGCTCGGTATCACACCGGAACAACTGCCGGAAATCCGACCGACCGGCACGCTTGTCGGTGGGCTGAAGAAATCCACCGCCGCAGAATTGGGTTTGAAAGAAGGCACGCCCGTGTACAGCGGTGCGCACGATCAATATTGCGCCTCGATCGGCGCCGCCGCAATCAGCGTGGGCGACATGCTCCTCTCTGCCGGAACGACGTGGGTGATTTTGGGTCTGGGTGAACAACTGCTGTACTCGGAATCCTACATTGCTCCGTCGATCCATCCGGTGCCGGGTTTGTTCGGCGCGATGGCATCCCTGTCAGGAACCGGCGTATCTCTGGAATGGTACAAAAACAAATTCTTGCCCGATGTTAGTTTCGAGGAACTGGATCTGCATGCGCAAAAACGCGTAATCGGAGATCTATTTTACTATCCCTATCCGCTTGGTGCCGCCTACCCGATCTGGAACAGCAACGCGCGGGCTGCGTTCATCGGCTCGAACTTGGATCACGATCGGTTCGATTATGCCCGTGCGATCATGGAAGGTGCCGTATTCGGCGTCCGTCGCGCGCTGGACGATTTTGCGCAGAACGGTTGCGAAATCAGCTCTCTGAAAGTACTCGGCGGTGCTTCAAAAAGCGCGCTCTGGACAAAACTCATCTGCGATATAACGAACACGCCTGTTCAACTGCTACAAGAATCAGACGCATGTGCTCTGGGCGCGGCAGTCATCGCTGCTTGCGGTGCCGGGGCGCATCCCGACTATCCGACCGCTGTTGCCGCAATGGTACATTCTTCACACCTTTTAACCCCTGACGCAGTGCAGGCGACATATTATTCCGAAAAATACGCGCGCTATCTGAAGTGTTGGAATAACCTTGCAGCATACTATCAATAATTCAACGCAGGGGTCTGCTAGATGAAAAAAGTGTCTAGCGTTTAAGTGAGCATATATAAACCTGACGGCGGTATTTCGGAAATTCCTGCTCTCTAGCTACGGATGAATCCAATTTGACGAGAGTGTTTTTTTGCAACATATCAAACATTTAGGAGGCACCAATGGAATTCAAAGTGTTTCAAAAAGAGATCGAACTTCAGTCCCGCGGATGGATCCCGACATTTCACGACATTTCCAAAGAAGTCGTGGAGATCGTCGCGGCATCCGGTGTGAAAAACGGCACGTGCGCAATCGTCTCACATCACACAACCTGCTCTGTCATGGTACAAGAGTGCTCGCACGACCTTGACACGTTCGATCTGGAGTATCTGCAGCACGATCTGCTCGACATCATGCGGAAACTGATTCCTGACTTTGCCGAGGAGCATCAATATCGTCATCCAGGTCCGATTCATGCGCAGTTCGGGCGCGCCTGGGGCGAACCCGGCAACTACACGAGCATGAATACGGACGGTCACCTGCGCAGCGTTTTCTTCGGCCGCAGCGAAACCGTAACCGTCAAAGACGGCGTACTCGACGCGGGCGAATTCGCGCACATCTACTTCATTGACTGGGATCATGTCCGTGCCCGTCATCGTCAGGTGAACGTGACCGTGATGGGTACCGCCGAAGACGTCGGCAGCCGCAAG
>JAUYTF010000194.1 GCA_030695285.1 Eubacteriales bacterium
GGCGGCGAGCGGGTTTGCCTTGGAGTTTGCAAACTGCGTGGGCACCTGCCCGTCGATCAACAGCTCCGGACCGAATGTCCAGATCTGATAAGGGCTTTTCGCATAGATCGCATCGACATCGGCGCGCTTGATCGTCTGCGGGTAGGTTTCCATCGTACCGTCGTAATAGAGCACGCAGATGTCGCCGTAGACCGGAAGCTTGTTCTCCCACTCCACGCCGTTGCGCACGGCGATGCTCTGATGATATGCAAAGTTATCGCCCGAGATGGCGACGAGAGAACTCACCAGCTGCGAGAGCTGCAAGGTGGACATCACGTTCTTTCGTGTGCCGGTGTTGTGCTCCTTATAATCCAGCGCAACCGCCGTGCGGAAGCTCGAGACATCCTTTAGATAGATATCGGCCACATAATACGTGACAGGCTTGCTCTCGGTGCCCGTGACAACCTTTGTCATTTCGATGGAAATGTTCGCGCTGCGGTAGGAGTCCTCGGTCTGCTCGACCTCGCCTGCGGTGAACTTCTCAGCGAATTTGCCGCCGAGTAGGCCGGTGTCGACCACTTCCGGCTCCGGGGTTGAGGCGTCCGCTAACGGTGTTTCGCTCTCAGCGGGGGCAGCAGCACTCGGCGTAGCGGCTGCGGTGATCGGCGCCGGGCTGCTGAGCACCCTTGGTTCATAAGTCCGCTCGCGTAAAAAATGAAAATATGAGAAGGTGCCGAGAAACGCGCCGAGCACCAGCAGATCGGCAATGATTGACGTGACCAACCGCTTGACGCGCCTTTTTTTCAGACTCATCATGATCAATAACGAACCTCCTGATTGGATAGTGTGCAAAAAACCGGCAAAGTGAAGAGATCACGCCTCGGGGCCGATTTCTTCGCTCTGTGGCGGGAAAACGTATTTACGTTGCATGAAGAAACTGACGGGATAGAGCGTGAGCTCGACGAGAATCTTACCAATGGCGATTGGCATGACATGCGTGATGGCGACCATCAGAACATAGTTGATGGCAAGGATGCCCGCGACGAGCAGATAATAGCGCAGTATGCTCGCGCGGCTCCTGTTTTCAAAAACCAGCTTGCAGTTCATGTAATAGTTGGCAAGCGAGCTGAGTACGCGCGCGGCGACGACGCTGATGAGCAGCGATTGCGCCATTTCCGCTGTGGTTGCAGAAAAAAGCAACACGAGCACATAGTCAAGCAGCATGGCAACCAGCGACGACGCAACGAAAAACAGGATCATCTTATAGATACGCCAGCCATCGCGAACAGCGTTGAAATGCGAGGATTTGTTGTCTTCAATATACACGGTCTCGATGGGTACCTCTTCTATTGGAATTCGGTGACGCGTGGCGTAGAGGAGCACGTTGATTTCGTATTCGTAGCGGTCGCCCTT
>JAUYTF010000408.1 GCA_030695285.1 Eubacteriales bacterium
ACGGATGCCGATGCGGACGGAAGCCATATCCGCATTCTAATGCTGACCTTTTTCTACCGGCATATGCGCCCGCTCATCGACAACGGCTATGTCTACATCGCCCAGCCGCCGCTGTTTCAGATCAAGCGCGGCAACTACCTCAAGTATGTCTACTCCGATGAGGAGCTGGAAGCGACCTTAAACGAGATCGGCCGCGACCCCAAGCCAAATATCCAGCGCTACAAGGGCCTTGGCGAGATGAACCCGGAGCAGCTCTGGGACACGACCATGGACCCCGATCAGCGCATTATGCTGCGGGTGACGGTAGAGGATGCCATCGAGGCGGACGAGCTCTTCACCCTGCTCATGGGAGACAAAGTGGAGCCGCGGCGCGAGTTTATCGAGCAAAACAGCAAGCTCGTCGTCGATCTGGACGTTTAAGGCAAGCGAGAGAGAATTGAGAGTAAGAGTATGGAAGAAAAAGACACAACGTTGATGCCGGTGCCGACGCAGACGACAAACCGCATCGTACCCATCAAGCTCGAGGCTGAGATGAAGAAGAGCTTCATCTCCTATGCCATGGCGGTCATCATCAACCGCGCCCTGCCGGATGTGCGGGACGGCTTAAAGCCTGTTCACCGGCGCATCCTCTATTCGATGGACGAGCTGGGGCTCCAGCCCGAGAAACCGTTTCGAAAGAGCGCGCGTATCGTCGGCGACTGCCTGGGTAAATATCACCCCCATGGCGACACCTCTGTTTACGACGCGATGGTTCGATTGGCGCAGGTCTTCTCCACGCGCTATATGCTCGTAGAAGGCCATGGCAACTTTGGCAGCGTGGATGGCGACGGCGCGGCGGCCATGCGATATACCGAAGCGCGCATGAGCAAGATGGCCAGCGAAATGATGGCGGATATCGAGAAGGACACCGTCGATTTCCTGCCGAACTTCGATGAAACGCTCATGCAGCCCAGCGTGCTACCCAGCCGGTATCCGAATATTCTCGTCAACGGCTCCGGCGGCATCGCCGTGGGCATGGCGACGAATATCCCTCCGCACAATTTAGGCGAAACCATCGACGCGCTCTGCGCCCTGATCGACGACCCCGAAATTGACAACGACGCGCTCATGCAGGTGCTGCCCGGGCCGGATTTCCCCACTGGCGGGATCATCATGGGGCTTTCTGGCATCGCGAGCGCTTATCGCACCGGCAGGGGCCGCATCGTCGTGCGCGCGCGCGCGGAGATCGAAGCCTACGGCGCGGGCAAGAGCCGCATCATCATCACGGAGATTCCCTATCAGGTCAACAAAGCGAGATTGGTGGAGCGCATTGCAGAGCTCGTGCACGAAAAGCGTGTGGAGGGCATTTCCGATCTGCGCGATGAAACCGACCGCACGGGCATGCGCGTGGTCATAGAGCTGAAAAAAGACGTCAACGCAAACGTCATCCTCAACCAGCTCTATAAGCACACGGATTTGCAGACCACCTTCGGCGTGATCATGCTCATGCTCGTGGACGGCGAACCCAAGGTGCTGCCGCTTCGCGACGTGCTGTATTATTATCTGGAGCACCAGAAAACAGTCGTCACCCGCCGCACGACCTATGACCTCAACCGCGCAAAAGAGAGATTGCACATCCTTGAAGGCCTGATCATCGCGCTGGACAACATCGACGAGATCATAGAGCTCGTCAAGGCGAGCGCAAGCCCGGCGGAAGCGAGGCTCAAGCTCATCGACCGCTTCGGCCTGTCCGAGCGGCAGGCACAAGCGATCCTCGATATGCGCATCCAGCGCTTGACAGGGCTCGAGCGCGACAAGATCATGGAGGAAGACCGCCAGCTACGCGAGCGCGTGCGCTATTTACAGAGCATTCTCGACGACGAAGGGAAGCTGCTTAGCATCATCAAAGAAGAAGTGCTTGCCATCAAAGACAAGCACAACGACAAGCGGCGCACCGAAATCACGCAGATGATCGACGATATCGATCTCGACGACGTGATTCAGGAGGAGGATATGGCCGTCACCATGACGCACTTTGGCTATATCAAGCGCCTGACGCCTGACACCTACCGTGCGCAGAACCGCGGCGGGCGCGGGGTGATCGGCCAGGGCACGCATGAGGAGGACTTTGTAGAGCGCTTGTTTGTCACCAGCACGCACAGCCACATTCTCTTCTTTACGAACTATGGCAGAGCGTTCCGCAAGAAGTGCTACGCCATTCCGGAGTCCGGCCGAAACGCGAAGGGCATGCCGATTGTCAACCTGCTCCAGCTCGGTGAAGGGGAGAAGGTCACCGCCATGTTCCCGGTTGCGGGTGAGGGCACAGAGGGCTATCTCGTGATGGCCACGCGCGACGGCATCATCAAAAAGACGCCGGTGAGCGACGTGCAAAACATTCGCAAAGGCGGCCTCATCGTGCAGGGCCTGCGCGAAGGGGATGCGCTCATCGCCGTGGAATACAGCATGGGCGACGACGAGTTTATCATCGCAAGCAGAAAGGGCAAGTGCGTCCGCTTTGCGGAGGCGGATGTCCGCCCCATGGGCAGAACCGCCATGGGCGTGCGCAGCATCAATCTTGCCGAGGATGACGAAGTGGTCGATATGGTCAAGGTGGTTCGTGGCGGAAACGTGCTGACCGTCACCGAGCTTGGCATGGGCAAGCGCACGCCGGAGGATCAATATCCCGTGCATCACCGCGGCGGCAAGGGCGTGCTGGCAACCCAGCTCACTGAAAAGACGGGCGATCTTGCGTGCCTGAAAATGACCGCGGACGGCGAGGATGTCATGCTCATTCGCGACGACGGCACCATCATTCGCCTGCCGCTGGATCAGGTGAACATCATCAGCAGGAACACGCAGGGCGTCAGGCTGATGCGCGTGGAGGCAGGCACCCGCGTGGTGTCGGTCGAGATCGTGCCGCATTCTGATGTCGAGGAAGTGGAAGAACTACCGCAGGAAGCAGACACCGTTTTGCCGGAAGGCGAAGAACCAACCGGAACCACTGAAATCACCGAAATCACCGAAACAGTCGAAGGTAAGACCGAGGAATAACGAAAGACCATTGGGGGGGCGCACAGCGCCCCCCTTGTTTCTTTGTGATGAATAGAAAAAAGAGCTTTTTGCGAGAAAAAGACGTTGTTTTCTAGGTAGACTCGTAAGAACAAAGCTTTAATAGCCAGAGAACGATTCGAAGCCGCGGCTATCCGTTGCATATGCAGCACGCGATTTTTCAGAACTAACACCGCTCAATCTTGATCTTTTCTCCATGTACAATGATCGCTTCGTGATTGCTAAATGGCATTAGATTCAAAGAGGAAGAATAGGTGTCAGCAATCTTCTGCGCAATTTTCTGAAACGGTGCATTGGTAGAATGCGGCACAGGATAGAAATCAACCAAACCCAGAGCGTCAAAGTTTGCCAAACCGGGCGCTTTTTTTATGCTGTCCATACCTTTTACATATTCGATATTCGGTGCGGTCACAATCGCTCCTGCTGACTCCCCGATCAGAAGCTTACCAGCGGCTACCTCATCAACGATGATTTGATCCGCGCCTGTTCGCTTCATTTCCTGTAAAAGATAAAAGGTATTGCCGCCAGTCAGATAGATCAAATCGTTGTTTCTTAACTTGTTGTTGATTTCTTCAGTAGTGGCTGTGGAAAGTTCCAGAACATCGATGACAAGCCCCAACTTTTCTAGCGCTTTCTTTCCCGCATTCACATAAAAAACAACTTTCTCAACGACGCTTGCGGTCGGTATGAACGTGACGCGCTTGCCCTTCGGATGAGCGACAAACTCTGCAAAGGCTGGAAGCACATCAGAAAAGGAGGAGGCGAGAAATAGCTGCTTCAATTTGATTCACACTCCTATCACCTGCTGATTTATTCTATAAGCATTGTATATCATAGAAAGGTGTCATATAGTGACACTATATACTCCATTGCGGGGAGAGGGGCGTGAAAAAGCGATGCAACGATCAGAACGGCTCAACGACATGATGGTATTCCTCAACGGCAGGGATTCTTTTCATTTGAGAGACTTGATGGAGCAATATGACATTTCGAAAAGCACAGCGCTCAGAGACGTGAATGCGCTCGAAAGAATCGGCATGCCAATCTATACGCAACGCGGCAGAAACGGCCATTATGGATTTTTGCACAACCGATTGCTATCCCCCATCGTGTTCAATTTCGATGAAGTGTTTGCCATGTACTTTTCTATGCTTACGCTACGCGCCTACCAGGCCACCCCGTTTCATATCAGCGTCGAGAAGCTAAAAGAGAAATTTGAAAGATGCTTGTCCGCAGAAAAGAGAGCTGCGCTCCGCAATATCGAGCGCGTGTTCAGCCTGTCTGCCATCGAGCAGACCCATGCATGCCAATACCTCAAAGAGGCCTTGCAATATGCGGCGGAAGAAAAAGTCTGCACCGTTGTGTATCAAAAAGAAGAGGTCATGAAAGAGTGCTCCGTTCAATTCTTTCATATTTCCGCTGCATACGGACAATGGTATGCCACGGGATACCATTTCGAAACAGACAGCGTACGCATTTTCCGCTGTGACAAAATCCTAAAAATAGAAGCGAGTATGCGTTATTCGCCCAAACCGCTGCGCGTGTTTCTCGTGCCGGACGAGGAACTCTATAAAGCGAAGGGGGCAACGGACTTTGAGGCAGAAATCAATACAAAGGGGGCAGACCACTTTCAGAAGGAGCATTATCCGTCCATGAAGCTGCATCAGCAACAGGAGCGCGTGTTCATTCGTGGGTTTTATAACAGGGGTGAGGAAAGATTTATATCCGATTACCTGATCGGCTTTGGCGAAAACCTGTTGTCGATCAGTCCGCAGGCGCTCAAAGAACGAATCAAAGATAGAATCCATGCCGTGCATCAGTATTTTTCGAAATTGTGAGTGTCGGCTGTGGTGAAACGCAATCACCTCGTTCGATATGCAGTAGTCTATCCCGAATACTCCCGTGTGCGATCTCTTTGTTCTCAAACGGTTATGAACTGATCTGCTTTTCGTAAAATTTAAGCTTTCACCTGCGGAGCTGGTTTAAGAATGGTAAACATCCTTGTCCCCGATTCAGAACAATGCTATACTGCAATCAGTCCTTGTTATCATCATTTATAATTCAAAATTCATTTGGGAGAAGGTGGGTTATTTCATGCGTCAGCGCGACGAAAGCAAGCGCTTCACCAAGGTAGAGAAGAGCTGGATCTTCTACGACTGGGCAAACTCCGTCTACGCCACCAATATCATGGCGGTCATCTTCCCGATCTACTACGCCAGCGTTGCCGGAGACCTCGGCAACAAATGGTGGGGCATCGGCGTTTCCCTTGCCTCGCTCATCGGCGCTTTTCTCGCGCCGACCCTGGGCGCACTTGCCGACTTTAAGGGCAACAAGAAAAAACTGCTCTTTGCGTTCATTCTCATCGGCGCGCTGTCCACGGCAGCGCTCGCGTTTGTGGGCGACTGGAAATGGATGCTCATCGGCTACGTGATCTCGCACATCGGCTTTAGCGGTTCCTGCGTGTTTTACGATTCGTTTCTGACAGATGTCACCACACAGGACCGTATGGACCGCGTCTCGAGCTGGGGCTACGCCATGGGCTACATCGGCGGCAGTACGATTCCGTTTGTGATCTCCATTGCGGTCATGCTGCTGAGAAACTACGATCCCGTCGCGATGAAATTCGCTATCCTCATTGTCACCGTATGGTGGCTCGTGTTCTCGATCCCGATCTTGAAAAACGTCAAGCAGGTTCACTATGTTGAAACCCCGCAGGGCGAACTGGCCAAGCACGCGTTTCGCAACCTCGTGGATACGATGAAGCGCTGCGTGAGCAATCGCGGGCTCCTCATCTATCTGCTCGCATATTTTCTCTATATCGACGGCGTCGGCGCGGTGATTTCGCTGGCCACCAACTATGGCGCGACGCTGGGCTTGGGCACCACGGGCATGATATTCGCGCTGCTGGTCACCCAGCTGGTTGCGGCTCCGTGCGCGATTCTCTTTAGCAAGCTTAGCGGCAAGTTCGGCGCGATCCGGATGATCATCTCCGCCATTGCGGTGTATTTCGTCATCTGCGGCGTCGGCTTCTTCATGGGCCGCCTCGTTGAGCCGTATCAGCTCGACCTTGTGGACACCGCGCGCTCGAGTATCGCGGCCGAGAGCGTCGTCTATGAAACCAAGGAAGACCAGAAAGCATGGGAAGCGCTCCAGCGGGACTTCGTGGAGGAAACGCGCGCCGCGCTCTCTGCGGAGGATCGTGCCGCTGCGTTTGAAGCGGCGGTTGCCGACTCTATGCGAAAAGCGGGCGATCCCGCCGGTGTGAGCTATGCGTTTTCCGGCGCTGCTGCGCGGACAACGGCGGTAGCCGCCATAGAGTCCGTCGGCGATGAGCTGAGCGTCTATGCCAGGGACGCGCAAAAGCAGGCGAATTACAACAGCGCAAAACAGACCGCAACCACGCTCTTCTGGGTGCTTGCGGTGCTGGTAGGCACCGTGCAGGGCGGCATACAGGCGCTCTCGCGCTCGTATTACGGCAAGCTCGTGCCGCGCAGCAGAAGCGCGGAATATTTCGGCTTTTACGATGTGTTTGGCAAATTTGCAACCGTCATCGGCCCGCTCTTGTATGCCATGTTCTATTTTCTCACCGATCGCGCATCGGTCGGCATCCTGAGCCTGCTGCTCCTCTTTGCCGGCGGCGGATTGCTGCTGCTCTTTGGCAGAAAAGAGCTCGTTAAGACCGAGCTGGAGATGCGCGAGGCAAATGCGCGGCTGGAAGCGGAACAATAAAACGGGAGGTACGCTCCTGACTTGAAAAAAACGACTCGGAAACGAATGGCGATTCTCGTCGTCGGTGCGGCTGCGCTCATGCTTGCCGCGCCGGCGATTTCGCATGCGGAAAATGCCGAAACGGCTCCGGATGTCACCGCGCTGTCGCAGTCGGCCAACAAAGAGGACGGCAGAGCCGTGCGCCGCACGCGGGACGGCAAGATCGAAACCTACGCCAAATACGATGCGGGCGAATCGTTCTCTCTCGTCTGGACGGCGGAGGCACAGGTGCGCACGGCTTACGTCAAGTGGTACACCCTGCCGGATTATGCTATACTGGTTCAGACAGACGAGGACGGCGCGGCGCTCTCCCGAGAGACGATCGACGAGCCGGTCTTTAATGACTGCTACCCAATTTTGCCGGAGGCGCGCGCGCTTTCCATCTCGTGCGAAAGCGGTATGCAGATTGCGGAGGTTGTTCTCTACTCCGAAGGAACGCTGCCGGACGGCGTTTACGACTGGCTACCGCCGCTGGAAAAGGCAGATCTTTTACTCGTCTCCGCGCACTGCGACGATGAGTTCATCTTCTTTGGCGGAACGATTCCGTATTATGCGGGCGAGAGAAAGCTGGGCGTGCAGGTTGTCTACATGGCAAACGGCGACCGCGCACGCGTGGATGAGGCGCTGAGCGGCCTATGGCATGCGGGCGTGCGCAACACACCCGTGTTTATGCCGTTTAAGGACGTGTATACCGAGTCGCTCAGGCTCGCGCTGCTCAACTGGGGCGAGGAGGAGACGACGGGAGCGCTCATATCTCTGATTCGCCGGTTTCAGCCGGAAGTGATCGTCACCCACGATTTGGAAGGCGAATACGGGCACGGCGCGCACATCGCGACCGCTGTGTGCATGGTAAATGCCGTGCCGCTGGCTGCAGATGCGTCGGCGTTTGCCGATTCTCTCGCAGCTTACGGCACATGGCAGGCGCAGAAGCTCTATCTGCACCTCTATCCGGAACACAGGATCACCATGGACTGGAATCAGCCGCTCCCGGTCTTTGGTGGAAAGACTGCGCTTGAGATGGCAAACGAGGCATATCATATGCACGTTTCCCAGCTGGAATACCACAGCAATGTCTACGGCGCGGGAGAGTACAGCTCGCTGGAATACGGGCTTGCATTTACCGCTGTCGGGCAGGATGCTGCGAAGAACGATTTTTTTGAGCACGTCGACCCCGCGCGGCTGAGCGACTACATCGCGCCCACGCCCGCGCCTATCGCAACGCCCGCGCCAACGGCAACGGTAGCACCGACGGCAATACCGACGGCTGCGCCGGAACCCCCCGTGGAGAATATCGATGGATTCTCGCCGAAGATGCTCGCGGGCATGGCGGCTCTTATTGCCATAAGCGCGGTTACAGCGATCATTTTTATCACGAAGCACAAAAAACAAGCAAAGCAAAAACAGCGGAAGAACCCGTAGAAAATATAGTCTTTCAAAGAATCTCTGGAGTTTGACAAAGCATGAAGAAAACCGTTTCCCTTCTTGTCTGCGCAGCGGCGCTGATGCTCCTACCCACAGCCGCGCTTGCGGAAACAACCGAACAAAACGATCTGCCCGGCGAACCGCTGGGCGTATCGTTGACCTTGCCGGAGGACAAAGCGCCGTACGCCTACCGCCTGACGGACGCGTATGTCGTCTCTCGCGTTTCGTTTCGCAGAAAAGAGATGATCACAATCGAACCGCAGGGCGCGGCACAAGTACTCGTGCTCAACTGGTATGACGTGCCCGCCTCTTATACCGTGTCGCAACTTACC
>JAUYTF010000412.1 GCA_030695285.1 Eubacteriales bacterium
TCCAGCTTTTCCCGGCTTGTGGCATAGTGCGACGCGGGAAAGATTGCGACATGCGCGCGCTCACCTAACAGCTCGCCCGTGAGCGAGTTGACGTCCATGATGCGCTCCACCTCGTCGCCAAAGAATTCGACGCGAATCGCCGTGCCCGCGCTGGAGATCGGAAAAACGTCCAGCACGTCGCCGCGCACACGGAAAGTGCCGCGCGAAAAGTCGATGTCGTTGCGCTGAAACTGGATGTCGACGAGCTTTCGTTTGACCTCTTCTCGGCTGACCTGCATGCCTTTTCTCAGCGAGACAGACATGCGCATATACTCTTCCGGATCACCTAACGCATAGATGCAGGACACGGAGGAAACGATGATGACATCCCTCCGCTCGTTGAGCGAGCTGGTCGCGCTGTATCTGAGGCGGTCAATCTCTTCATTGATCGCGGTCGTCTTCTCGATATAAGTGTCCGAAGCGGGGATATACGCCTCCGGTTGATAATAGTCATAATAGCTCACAAAATACTCCACCGCGCTTTCGGGAAAAAACTCTCGAAACTCGGAGCAGAGCTGCGCCGCGAGCGTCTTATTGTGCGCGATGACCAGCGTGGGCTTTTGCACACGCTCGATCACCTTCGCCATGGTGTAGGTTTTGCCGCTGCCGGTAACGCCCAGCAGCACCTGCGCCGCGTCCCCGCGCAGGATGCCTTCCGTCAGACGCTCAATCGCCTGCGGCTGGTCGCCCGCGGGTTCGTATTCGGATACCAGCTTAAACTCGTTCATACGATTTCATAGACGACAATCTTGCCGTCGATGCGGTGCGCATAGATATAGTCCCGCGCGTCTTCGTGCGCGGGGTGCTTGTCGTAGACCGCGATGGCATCGAGGTCGGCAAACGTACACGTCAGCGCAAGGTCATAGCTGCGATCTGCGTTGTGCCAGATGTCCGCTCCCGTCTCCATCGAGAGGATTTCGGGGATCTTTCCCATCATGCCGTGCAGTTTTTCAATCACCGTCGGCAGGCACTCTTGTGGATCACGGAATTTGAAGAGTACGATGTATTTGAGCATTGCGGGCGCTCCTTTCGGGTCGAGTAAGCGTCTTGCTGCTAAAATCAGAACTCGAAATCGACCGTCGCCGTTGCGGTGCGGTGCGCCTTGATGTACGCGCGCGCCTTCTCGTGCTCGGGGTGATGGTCGTACGCTTCGAGGTCTTCTTTCGAATCAAAAGTGACAATCAGCGCCAGATCAAAGCTGCGCTCGCTGTGCTTAAAGTCGCGCCCGATTTCGATGGTGCGAATCTCGGGGATGCTGTCCTTGAGCGCTGTGAGCATCTCGCTAGCTTTGGGCGCCTGCTCGTCGGGATTTTCGAACTTGGTGAATACGATGTGCTTGATCATAGGGTTAATCTCCTTTTATTTCGTAAACCATTCTATCAAAAAACTCTCTGTTTTCGCTTTATCTGTTGATTTGAACGCTAAAAATTCTCCTGACAGGCAAGCATCAGCGAATCCTCCGCCTTACTAAGCCCCTGTTTTTGTTTCCATTCAATTGCGATAAACGCGTCCATCATCTTCACCAGCTGCGCATAGTTTCTCTTTTTCGCGCTGGCTGCCGCCTTCTGCACGGGATATGGCTTCATGCCAAGCGTCTGGGCAATCTGCGCCTCCGTTTTGCCTCGCAGGAGCAGCTGCTTGACGTTGAGCACGCTTCGCACATTGCGCGAGAACATCGTCGCTAACCCCATCGCGTTTTCGGAAGGATCGTTGACCAGCACCGAAAGCGCGCGCATGCCGTCTCTTTTCTGCCCCGCCCAGAGATCGTTCATAATGTCAAACACCTTTGCTTCGCTGGGGGGGGTCACGCAGGCGTTCACGGCCTTGATGGTCACGCGGTTGCCAAAGCCGACATAGGCGCCAAGCATCAGGAGCGTATTTTCCAGCGCGCCGAGGTCGCTTCCGAGAAACGCGATCATGCGGTTTGCCGCAGATTCGTCTAGCACAATACCATTGCTCTTTGCGCGCTTTTGCAGAAACGTGTTCAGCTCTGTGTTGGTCAGCGGGTTAAAGGACACCGCGCGATCCATGTTCGCGATCGCCTTATACAGCGGGTTGGCCAGCGGCGGCTTTCCGGGGCGGACGAACAAGAGTGCGGTGGTCTCCGGCACGGACTTGATGTAGCCCTCCAGCGCGTTTGCCGTGTCCGCGTCAAACTCCTGCACCACCACCACGCGAAGCGCGTCAAAAAACGGCATCGTCTCGGCGGCTGCCTGAATATCGGCAGGCGCGGGCGCGCGCAGGATCGTGGTGTTCATGTCCCGCAGGTCGGGATTGGTGCGCGCAAGAACGGCCCGCACGCCTTTATCGAGGCTATACGGGTCTTCGCCGCAAAAATAGTATACGCCGCCGACGGGATCTCCGCCGACCAGGCCTTTCATAAATGTCATGCCGTCCATAAGGGTTATTATACCATTCCCTGCTCGTCTTGCAAACGATTGTTCTTAATATTTGAGGTGGGGAAGCAGGAATTTCTTTCTTCTTATTGGAAGAAAAGCAGTAGAAGACTTCTCCGGAAGAGTTTTCGCTGCGAAACAAAAATAATAAGTATCAGATTAATCTTACAATTCGCATCCACAAAGTTATCCACACGCTGGGGATAACTCTGTGGACAACTGTGGAAAAAGAATGACCAGATACAGGATTCCCTCAAAAACCTCTCATTTTCGGTGAACAGATTGTGGATAGACCAAACGGTTGTTCACACAAACCACAGAGTTATCCACAATGGAATGCTTCAACACTCCGAGAATTCACTGAAACGACCATTTTCGCCGCGCGCCCTTACCGCAGCGCCCATAGCACGCCCGAAAGGGCGAACAGCAGCAGCGAGAACGCAGCGCGCGCTTTTGCGCTTCTGAGGAACAATCGCGAGGCGAAAACCATCGCCGCAAGCCACAGCAGATATGCAACGACGGGCGGCGGGGACAAAAACACCGTGACGCTGCCGCCAAAGCGCGCTACACCCAGGATAACATCCAGCGCGACGCGCGCAATCCAGCAGACCGCGTTACCCAGCGGAAGCCAGATGTAGGAGAGGAGCACACCCACAAACGCGGGAATCAGAAATACGCCGGAGATTGGCATGACGAACAGGTTTGTCACAAGCGACAAAATCTGCGCCTGCTCAAAAAAATAGCAGCTCGTCGGCAGCGTGCCGACCACGACCGCCGTGCTCGCGCCGATCAACCCCGCCGCCGATGAACCAAGGCGCATGAGCGGCTTTTGAAAAATCGGCGCCAGCAAAATCATCGAGAGCACCGCGACATACGAAAGCTGAAACCCGACACTCCAGAGCGAATACGGGTTATAGAACAGGATCAGTACAAATGAAGCAGCAAGCGAACTCACCGCGTCCAGCCGTCGCCGGAGCGGAAACGCGAGCAGGCCTATCGTGAGCATGATGCCGCTGCGCACCACGGGCGGAGAAAACGCGGTGATGGCCGCATACAGCGCGCAAAACAGCGCGACCGCGACAAAGCGCACCCAGGCGTTTCTGCGAAACAGCAGCGAAAACGCAACCGCGAG
>JAUYTF010000451.1 GCA_030695285.1 Eubacteriales bacterium
GCAGGCGTGCTGCCGGAGGATGTCCCGGAAGGCATACATGCTACCGTGCTCGGCAAGCGCATTCCCGCCTCGCTACGAAACAACATTCGCGTGGAGTATCGCAACGGCATAGAAACGGTTCTTGAAGCATGCTCGTTCAACGATCATCTCGCAAGAGCGGACTGGCTGAT
Source organism: Eubacteriales bacterium (assembly GCA_030695285.1). Lineage (GTDB taxonomy): Bacteria > Bacillota > Clostridia > Christensenellales > CAG-138 > UBA7703. The sequence goes on from JAUYTF010000451.1 coordinate 171, forward strand.
CGCGCTGACGCGCTTGCAGGATGATGCTGGATCCTTGAAAGATCCGACAACGGATGCGCTTCTTTTTCACTGCCGTGTTTTACGAAAGCATGCCGCCGTTCTTGCGTTTGCGGACGACGCGCGCTTTTTTGCCAAGATTAACGATCATCCGCTGGTTCCAATCGAAACAGCTTCTTTTGACGAGGCGGCGGACGCGCTGTTTTTGATCATCAAAAACACACCGATTTCACCCGTGCCGCTGTTTGCGCCCGTCTTGCGCGAAGACACCGTCATCAGCGACATGTAACGCCTGACTGATTCGTTTTTTTGGAGGATTTTTCATATGAGAATGGTTGATTGCATTGAAAAGAAAGTAGATAAGAAAGAGCTCACGCACGATGAGATTCAGTTTATCATTGACGGCTTTGTCAGCGGTGAGATTCCGGACTATCAGATGTCCGCGTTGCTGATGGCCATCGTGCTCAACGACATGAACGAACGGGAGGCCGCCGACCTGACGCTGAGTATGATGCGCTCCGGCGATACGATAGACTTAAGCGACCTGCCCGGCGTCAAGGTAGATAAGCATTCCTCCGGCGGTGTAGGAGACACGACCACGCTGGTTGTGGCGCCGCTGGTCGCCGCCTGCGGCGGAACCGTCGCCAAGATGTCCGGGCGCGGGCTTGCGTTCTCCGGTGGAACCATCGACAAGCTGGAATCAATCCCCGGCGTGGACATCGCCCAGCCTATCGAGCGCTTCAAGGAGATCGTCCGCAAGACGGGCGTATGCGTCATCGGTCAAACGGGCAACCTCGTGCCCGCCGATAAGAAGATGTATGCGCTGCGGGACGTGACGGGTACGGTGCAGAGCGTTCCCTTGATTGCCGCGAGCATCATGAGCAAAAAGCTCGCTGCGGGCGCGGACGCGATCGTTCTGGACGTTAAGGTCGGCAGCGGCGCGTTTATGAAGACGGTGGAGGACGCAAAACGTCTCGCCGAGCTCATGGTCAAGATGGGCAAGCTACTCAAGCGCGAAGTCGTCGCGGTCGTCACCGATATGAACCAGCCGCTCGGCCTTTCTGTCGGCAACGCGCTGGAGTTTCGCGAGGCGGTGCAGCTGCTTTCCGGCAAAGTGCCGGAAGGGGATGCGCTCTACGAGGTCTGCATGCTGCTGGGCACGCAGATGCTGTTGCTCTCCAAGCTCGCCAACTCAGATGAGGAAGCACGCGCCAAGCTCAAAAATGCCATCGACAGCGGCGAGGGCTTACACAAGCTCCGCGCCATGATACACGAACTCGGTGGAGATGAAACACTGCTTACGCTCGACGGTATGGACAAGCTCTGCGCGGTCAAGCGCCTGGTTCCAATTTCTGCGGAAGAGTCCGGGTTTATCATCGCCATGCAAGCGGAGTTAATCGGACGAGCGGCGCAGGTGCTCGGCGCGGGCAGAGCCACGAAGGAAGACGTCATCGATCCCGCGGTGGGTCTCATCATGCATAAACGCGTCGGCGAAAGGGTAGAAGCGGGCGAAGCCTTCTGCACGCTCTACGTCAACGACGAGACAAACCTCGACGACGCGATTACAACCATGCTCGAAGCAGTGCACATCGGCAAAAAGCCGGATCAGGTTTCGCCCATGGTCTACGCCGTCGTTCGTTAACGCTCGTTTCTCAACGATCTAACACTGCCGTAGAAGTGTTCTTCGGTAGTCGATTATTCCTAAACGACCACGCAGGAGGAGCCGCTTGAAACAGCTGATCGCAATCGACGGAAACAGCCTCATGCACCGCGCTTACCACGCGCTGCCGCCCATGACCACCCGCTCAGGTGTGCCGACCGGCGCGCTGCACGGCTTTATCAGCATGCTGTTAAAACTCATTGAGCGCAACCCGGACTATCTGGTCGTGGCGTTTGATATGCACGGGCCGACCTTTCGCCATGAGCAGTTTGACGCTTACAAGGCAGGTCGGCGCGAGACAGACGACGACCTGCGCGCGCAGTTTCCGCTGTTAAAAGATTTGCTTCGCAAGATGGGCATTGCCGTTTGCGAAACGCCGCGCTATGAGGCGGACGACATCCTCGGCACATTCGCGAAAAAATGCGAGGCAGAGGGCATTGACGCGCTGCTCGTCACAGGAGATCGCGACGCACTGCAGCTCATCGGCGAGCACACACATGTGCTCATGACGAAAAAGGGCATCAGCGAGACGATTGAGTTTGACCGCGATGTGCTCAAAGAACAATATGGTTTGGAGCCCGACCGCATGCGCGACCTAAAGGGGCTCATGGGAGACAGCTCGGACAATATCCCCGGCATCGCAGGCGTCGGCGAAAAGACCGCCATGAAGCTGCTGGCGGAATACGGCACGATGGAAAACGTGCTATCTCACGCAAGCGAGGTCAAAGGCAAGCTCGGCGAAAAGATTGCCGCAGGTGTTGACAGCGCGCGGATGAGCTATCAGCTCGGCACTATCTACACCACGGCACCGATTTCGCTCACGATGGAAGACTGTTTCTTTCAGCCGGATGCGATGCGCGGCGCGCACAGCATGCTACTAGATCTGGATATGCGGGGCTTGGCAGCGCGCATCGGCGGAGAAGGCGCGCCGGAATCCGCTACGCAATCTTCGATTGCCACGGCTGAGCGCGTAGGGCTGGACTGTATCGACGCTGTGCTCGCCGTGATTGAAAAGGCATCTCCCGTAAAGCAATTTGCCATCGATGCAGGAGAGACGGTTCAGTTTGCGTTCGCGCCCGATACCTATTATGAAATTGTGCAGGGTGCAGACTTATTCTGCACGCCGATCGACGAAAAGACGCTCTATACAGCCTTTCAGCCGCTCTTTGAAAGCAAATCGTGCAATGTGCTCGCGTTTGACACCAAGCGTCTTCGCCATCTGCTGGATTCGTTCCAAATTTCGCTCAATGCCACCGTGTTTGACGCGATGATTGCGGACTATCTGCTCGACGCAACGCGCCCGGCCACGAGCTTTACCATGCTCTGCGAGCGCTTTGGTACCAGCCAGAAGCCGAATGCCGCCATGCTGTTTTCCATGCGGGAGACGATGCTGCGTCAGCTGAGCGAAGCGAACATGACCAAGCTCTACGACGAGATGGAGCTGCCGCTTGCCAGCGTGCTCTATGATATGGAAAGCGAAGGGTTTCGGGTCGATTGCGAGATGCTAAAGCACCTGCAGTCGCAGTTCAACGAGCAGAGCGAATCTCTCGCCAAGCGGATCTACGAATCGACCGGAGAAACCTTCAACATCCTCTCACCCAAGCAACTTGGCGAAGTGCTGTTTGAAAAGCTTGGGCTGCCGACGGGACGCAAGAATAAGAGCGGCTTTTCAACCGATGCGGAGACGCTGGATTCCCTCACAGACAAGCATCCCGCCATCCCGCTGATCCTCGAATATCGCTTTATCACGAAACTCAAGAGCACGTTTGTAGACGGGTTGCTCAACGTCGTGAGCGAGACAAATGACCGCGTGCGCACGCAGTTTAACCAGTGCGTCACCGCGACGGGGCGCATCTCCAGCACGGAGCCAAACATGCAGAATATCCCCGTGCGAACGCAGCAGGGCAGGGAGATTCGAAAGGCGTTCATCGCCTCGGAAGGGAATGTGCTCGTAGGTGCGGATTATTCACAGATTGAACTACGCTTGCTCGCGCACATCAGCGGGGACGAGGGTATGATTGCCGCTTTCAACAGCGGGAAGGACATCCACCGCACGACCGCGAGCGAGGTCTTTGGCGTGCCGTTTGCAGAGGTCGCGAACGAACAGCGCAGCGCTGCAAAGGCCGTTAACTTTGGCATCGTTTACGGCATCAGCGACTTTGGGCTCGCGCGCAACCTCGATATTCCCGTCAAGCGTGCGAGCGAATACATCAAGCTCTATTTTGAGCGTTATCCGGGCGTAAAATCCTATCTGGATCAGAGCGTAGATGACGCAAAGCGGCTTGGCTATGCGGTGACCATGTTCGAGCGCCGCCGCGCGCTGCCGGAGTTGAAGAGCTCCAACTATAACACGCGTTCCTTTGGCGAACGCGTCGCGATGAATATGCCCATTCAGGGTACGGCGGCCGACATCATCAAGCTCGCCATGGTCAAAGTCAGCCAGTTGCTGCATGAGCGGGGGCTGAAAGCAAAGCTCATCCTGCAGGTGCATGACGAACTCATCTTCGACGTGCCCAAAGCGGAAGCCGACGAGGTGGTTACGTTGGTGCACGAGAGCATGGAACAGGTTGCAAAGCTTTCCGTTTTGCTGGATGCGGATGTGAAGGTGGGCAACAGCTGGTACGAAACAAAATGATGCAGCAGCGTAGCACATATCAAAAGATTGGGCTCACGGGTGGCATCGGGTCGGGAAAGTCCACCGCTGCCCGCCGCTTTGCTGTGCTTGGTGCACGCGTGTATCACGCGGACGAGATCTCCCGTCGCGCGCTCGACCCCGGCGCAGTTTGCTACGACCGCGTCGTTTCTGCGTTCGGGCAGCAGATCGTCCGTTCTGACGGCACCATTGACCGCAAAAAGCTCGGCTTAATCGTATTTGCGGACGAAGAAAAACGCATTATGCTCAACGAGATCATTCATCCATATGTCATCGAGACATTGTTTGCTAAAGCGAAGCAGGATTTTGCGGACGAGTTGGACGGAGTTGCGGTGTTCGAGGTACCGCTGCTGTTTGAGAGCGGCATGAGTGCTCAGATGGATCGCAACATCGTCGTCTCTAGCACAGAGGAAAACCGCATCCGCCGCGTGATGGAACGGGACGATCTCACGCGAGAACAGGTGCTCTCGCGCATGCACGCGCAGATGCCGGAGAATGAAAAACGTCTGCTAGCGGACGATATACTGGAAAATAACGGCACAGAGGAAGAACTGCTTTCGCAGGTAGATGCTCTGTTTGCCGTGATCAAGTCCGGAGGACTGCACGATTGAGGAGACAAACACAAACAAAGCATAAAGAGCGGCGAGCAAAAGAACACAGACGGCTCAGCGCAATGCAGATCGCCGTGTTCGTCATTGGCGCAATCGTGTTTCTCTGCGCCGCAGGCTTTGGCGGATACTTACTCTATGAAGAAGCGCAGTATCAAAAAGCCCTGCGCAACTATCCTGTCGCCTACGTCGATTTCATCGCACAATACGCAGAAAAATATGAGCTTGATCCGTATCTCGTGCAGTCCATCATGCGCTGCGAGAGCAGTAATGACCCGAACGCCGTCAGCCATGCCGGTGCGATCGGGCTCATGCAGATCATGCCGGATACGGGGGAGTGGATCGGCCACAAGATCGACCCGGAGCTTGCCTACTCGCTCGATATGCTCAACGACCCCGCAACGAATATCGAATACGGCTGCTGGTATCTCCGCTTTCTCAGCGGCCGGTTTGACGGCGCGTGGATGGAGATCATCGCGGCCTACAACGCAGGTCACGGCAGCGTGGAAGACTGGCTCAGCGACCCGAGATTTTCCGATGCCGGGGTGCTCACCGTCATCCCGTTTGAAGAAACCGCGCGTTATTACGGGAAAGTCTTGGCCGCGTATGACAACTACACTACGCTATATCCCGACTTGTTTGCAAAATCCGCACAGACTGCGTATGTTGTCGGCGAGTGAATCGCGTGCTATACTGAATCAAATCAACCGGAGGACACCATTTTGCTCGAATTGATCATTATCATTGTTTTGCTCGTGCTAGACCAGCTGTCGAAATATCTGATTGCGCTCTATCTTTCGCCCGTCGGCAGTAGTGTTCCGGTCATAGACGGGCTTTTGCAGCTGACCAATGTGCACAATATCGGCGCGGCCTGGGGCATGCTGGAGGGGTTCCGCTGGCTGTTTATTCCCATGACGCTGATCGTCTCGGTTGTGCTCGTATACGTGATAATCCGCTTTCGCGCAAAGCTCACCGTCTTTTCGCGCATCACCCTCGCGCTGCTCTTTGCGGGCGCGATCGGCAACTTTATCGATCGACTGTTGCTTTCCTATGTGCGCGATTTTCTCGATATTTCGCCGCTGTTCTCGTTTCCTGTGTTCAACGTTGCCGATAGCGCGCTGAGCATCGGCTGTGTATTTCTCGTGATCGATGCGCTGTTCTTAAAGGAAAAATCCCTTTTTGAGTGCGTTTCGTTCAAAAAAGAACTACCCGCTGCGAAGAAGCATGTCGAGGAAGCAGAGGAGGCTACAGCCGCAACCGATTCCTCAAGCGATCCCCATGCCTGAGCAGGAGCGCATTCTCTGCGGCGTGTCCGTGCGTCTCGATGCGTTTGTCGCCGCCGAAACGGAGCTCTCGCGCACGCAGGCACAGCGAATGATCCACAACGGAGCGATTCTGCTCAACGGCAAAACCGTGAAGCCAAACGCCATGACAACGGAGGGCGATCTGGTCGACGTGACCTATCCCGACCCAGTTGAGACGGACGTAAAGCCGGAGAATATTCCGCTAGACGTTCTCTATGAGGATGAAGACTTGCTCGTGCTCGACAAGCCGCAGGGCATGGTGGTGCATCCCGCACCCGGGCACGCAAGTGGCACGCTGGTCAACGCGCTGTTGCATCACATTCGCGATCTTTCCGGCATCGGAGGCGAACTTCGCCCCGGCATTGTACACCGCATTGACCGCATGACCTCCGGCCTGCTGGTCGTGGCAAAAAACGACGCGACGCACCGCGCGCTGAGCTGGCAGTTTCACGACCACAGTGCGCACAGGAGCTATGCCGCGCTGGTAGACGGCAACATCCGTCAGGACGAGGGAACGATTGATGCGCCGCTTGCGCGGCATCCCGTCAATCGCAAGCGCATGGCGATTGTCCCCGGCGGCAGAGAGGCCGTCACACACTGGCACGTTGCCGCGCGATACGGGCAATACACGCTGTTGCAGATTGAGCTCGAGACCGGCAGAACGCATCAGATTCGCGTGCACTTGGCGAGCCAGCAGCATCCAGTCACGGGGGACGAGCTTTACGGGCGGGACAAACGTCCGTTTGGCCTTGCAGGTCAGGCGCTTCACGGTTACCGCCTCGTGTTTCGTCATCCCAGACTCGGTGAACGAATGGTGTTTTACGCGCCGTTGCCGGATTACTTCTCAAAGGCGCTCAAGAAAGCAGGGGAGACGGAGGACGAAGAATCCATCCTTTGCCGCCTCAAAGCGCTGGAGAAAACGGACTGATTGTTTGATTTTTTACATCAACCATAAAGCAAAAATTTAAATCAAATATTGAAGATAACTAATAAAATCAACTATACTAACAACTAAGATTTTCAAACAGTTTTTTTTGAAACAGACTGACAAAGGAGACCTTGATGAAGAGATTATCAAAACTCACTGCGCTGTTGATGGCGCTCATATTGTTGATGAGTGTTTTTTCCGGCTGTAAACTGCCGGATAGCGTCACGCATCCGATCACCATCGAGTCCAGCGAAACCGGCGCGCCCGACTCAGCGGAAGAAACACCCGTGCCGGAGCCAACCTTCACCTTCAGCGAAGAGGCGGAGCGCGCATACCGCGCGCTGGATCTCGATGTCTTCCGCTGGTACATCACATCCGACGGGTATTCTTTTCATATGTTTGTAGACGACCCCGCAAACTTTGACATCGACCGCGCGAATGTAACGATGACGCTGGGCGACGATTTTACGCAAGAGTACTCCGCGCGTATGACGAGCGAAGCCTCGGT
>JAUYTF010000459.1 GCA_030695285.1 Eubacteriales bacterium
ATCGCGAATACTATGAGCGTCAGGTGCTCTCCAGCGAGACAGCACGGCGCATCCGTCTGTTGACGGGAGAAGAGAAGATCGCGTACACCACAGCCTCGCCGGACGCCTGGCAAAACCGGGGTATGAGCGCAAGCGGGGACATCGGCGGCATGAGCATTGCGGAAGTATTCGCCCACGGCGGCGTGCCGCTCATCCGCGCCGACAACGCACGCATCGCCGGCTGGCAGCGTGTGCGAGAATACCTCGCCGACGCGGACGACGGTCTGCCGAGGCTTTTGATCTTTCGCACCTGCGAAAACCTGATCCGCACGCTGCCCACGCTGACTTTTGACGCGCATTTTGTCGAAGACGTCGGCGCAAACTGCGAGGATCACGCGCCGGAGGCGCTACGCTACGGGCTGATGTCGAGGCCATCCGCCACAAGCGAGCCAAAGAAGACGAAGGCGCGCGCTTATGACCGGTTTGCATCCAAAGAGCCGCATGCGGACGGATTTACCAGACTGTAAACGGGTAACACCCCAAGGAGGACACAACTATGAACACATCTCATATGAAAGGAACAGACCAAGGGCAGGCAAAGCGCGCGCTCTGCGAGAAGGCATACGGACAGTTTCGCGAGTTTCGCGGGTCGTATGTCTCCGAATGGCAGCGGCTTGAAAACTGCGAGCGGATGTATCGTGGTGATCATTGGCACGACGTGCCGCAGCTGGACCGCAACGAGCCAAGGCCTGTCACGCCGATCATCCAGAGCACGGTAGAGAACATCAAGGCAGAGCTTTTAGATCGCGTACCGGAGGCGGTGATTCTGCCTGAAAGCCCCAAGGACGGTGAGGTGGCAAGGGTCATCGAAGCCATCATCCGCCAGAACCACGACGCGGACGGTTACGTTAAGGAATACCGCATGCTCGTGCACGACCTACTGGTCGGCGGCTACTGCGTACAGGAGGTCGGCTACGACAACGCGCTCAATGCAGGACTCGGCGGTGCGTTTATCCGCCATGTGGACGCAAGGAGCATTCTCTTTGACCCGCTGGTGACGGACGCGCAGGAAAGCAGGGCGGTGTTTAAGATCTCGCTCAAGACGCGCGAGTTCATCCAGTCCCGCTTTCCCGCTGCTGCTCCGTTTCTCACAGCGGACGCGTTTGGCACGCCGGACGCGGTGGAGGACGGCATCATTCACGGAGACCGCGGCAGTGCGATGCTCTTCCTCGAATACTGGTGGCGCGAATACGACGCCCAGACAGAGCGCACCAGCGTTCACATGGCTCAGATTGCGGGCAATCAGGTGCTCTCAGATAGCAGGGACACGAAGCCAGACGGGCTGTTTGAGCACGGGATGTATCCGTTTGTGATCACGCCGATGTTCGTGCGAAAAGGCTCCTGCCTCGGCCTCGGCCTCGTGGACATGTTTGAAACGCAGCAGCGATACGCGGACAAGCTCGATCAGATCGTGCTTAAAAACGCGCTGATGGCGAGCCACAACAAACTGCTCGTCACCGAAGCCTCCGGCTTTGATACCGAGGACTTGCGCGACTGGAGCCGCGAGGTCCACCGGGGCGAGAGTCTCAGCGGCGTGACCTGGTTTTCCACGCCACCGCTGCCCGCCTACATCATCGGCTACATCGATAGCATCCGCGAGAGCATCAAGCAGGAGAGCGGCGCAAACGATTTTTCGCGCGGGGCAGCATCCGGCGGCATCACCGCGGCGACAGCAATTGCCGCTATGCAGGAGATGAGCAACAAGCGCGCGCGGATGATGGCGCGGCTGCTGCACGAGAGCTTTCGTGACGCGGTGCGCTTCGAAATCGAGGTGGAGCGCGAATTCAACTTCTTCTCGCGCCGCGTGAACATTACCGTAGACGGCGAGCAAAAAGAGGCCACATTTGAAAGCGCGATGCTCGTGCGCCGTGCGCCAGGCAACGCCATGCTGCCGATCGAATTCTACATTTCAGTTAAGGCGCAGCAGGAGACGAAGTATTCCGCGATGAGCCAGAACGAGCTGGCGCTTCGAATGCTGCAAAGCGGCATAATGACGCCCCCGCAAGCCGTGGAACTCATGGTATTCGAGGGCAAGGAGCAGCTGCTCAAGCAGCTCAAGGAACAGAGCGAGAAAGCGGAAGCGCTCGCAAAGCAACAGCAACAACAAACCCTTCCGCAAGGCGCGGGAGCAAAAGGGAGGATTGCATGAAACCCATGAATAACACGATGGCACAGCGGCTGAATGCCGCAAACGCAAACAACTCAGCAAAGGCGGCGGAAAACGATCCGGAGTTTGAGGCGCTGGTAAACGAGATCTCCGCGCTGGTCTCCGAAGGAAAACTGCCGGAGGGGTTTGACCTTGCGGCGGCGGCAAAGGATTCCGCGTTCGTCGATCTGATGCAGGAATACGGCGCTGAGGCAGGGATTCGCATCTACGCGGCGGAACAGCGCGCACTGGAGGCGGAAAACAACGCTATGGAGCGCGTGAGCGCCCGCATGCGCGAACGCGGCGCGCTCCCCAAGAGCACACGCGGCGGCAGCGCAGCGCCCGCCTCGACCAACTACAGCGGCTTGAGCAGCGAAGCCTTTCGCGCACTCATGCAACAGATGAAGAAGACCGCCCGCGACGGCGGCAAGACCAGACTTTAAGACGCAGGAGGAAAACGCATGAGCAACAGCAACACCACGGTAAACACCGCAGGCACCACCTACAGCAACAAGACGTTTTACGACCGCGCGCTGCTCGAGATCGCCAAGACGCGCCTTGTGCACGCGAGCTACGGCCAGAAGCGCAGCATCCCGCGCAACAGCGGCAAGCGCGTGGAATTCCGCCGCTATGAGCTCTTCACGCCGGACGCAAACGCGCTGGTGCTCGAAGAGGGCGTGACCCCGGCGGGTCAGAGCCTCGCGCAGAGCAAGATTGAGGCCGAAGTCAAGCAGTACGGCGCTTATGTCGAGGTCAGCGATCTACTCGATCTGACCAGCTTTGACCCCGTCCTCACAGAGAGCACGGAACTGCTCGGCGAGCAGCTCGGCACCGTTGTGGAATGGATCACGCGCGACGCGATGTGCTCTGGCACCAATGTGCAGTACGCAAACGGCAAGACCAACCGCCTCTCCCTAGAAGCGGGGGATAAGCTCACTGTAACCGAAATCCGCAAGGCGGTGCGCTCGCTGAAAAAGGCGAAGGCGCGGATGTTTAACAACATCAGCGAGGGCAACGTCCGCAAGCCGCACTTTGTCTGCATCTGTTCGCCGGACGCGACCTATGACCTCCAGAGCGACGCGCTCTGGCAGGACGTCTCCAAGTATTCCGACATGGAGCAGATCTATTCCGGCGAGATCGGCCGCCTGTTTGGCGTGGTCTTCGTCGAGAGCACCGAGGCAAAGGTGTTCAGCCAGAGCGTGCATACCGCTGTTTTTGCACACACGGCGGGCAGCGCGGTTGTCACACTCTCAGACATTCCGGAGTCGGCCGCACTGTATCTCGCCGCAGGTGCGAAGGTCAAGATCGGCTCGACGGAATACACCGTCTCTTCCGCAGACGCTGCCGCAAAGACAATCACCCTCAGCGTGACGGTTTCCGGCGCGATTGCTGCGGGCACGGCTGTCTATAGCGAGGACGCAGGAGTGATTGACGCTGACACGAAAAAGGGCACGGATATCCATGCAACACTCGTCTTCGGCGCGGATGCCTACGGCATCATCGACGTGGATGGCGAAGGGTGTCTCCAGACCATCGTCAAGCCCGTCGGCAGCGGCGGGGCAAGCGATCCGCTCGACCAGCGCGCGACGGTCGGCGCAAAGGTTGCGGCTTACACCGCGAAGATTCTCAACAATCTCTGGATTGTGCGCGTCGAGCACGGCGTGAGCCTGTAAACGCAGGGGCAAAACGGGGAGGGCGAAGACGCTCTCCCCGAACTTAGAAGCAAACAAAACAAATAAACTAAAAAAATCAGGAGGAATCAAACCATGCAGTATATGACAGAAGCGCAGATCGATAGCATCGCAACCGAAACCGGCAAAGCACTCGCCAAAGAGAACAAGGTGACCATCACGATTCAGCCGGAAAGCGGTGAGCTTCACTGGGAAGGCGGCATCAACGGGCACTTTTTCCGTATCCGCACCAATGAGCCTGTGGATGTTCCCCAAAGCCTCGCCACGCTGATTGCGCAGAGCGCGCAGGTGCGCTATGAAAGCGAAGCACGCGTACGCGCCTACCGCAAGAGCGGCGGCAAAAAGGTTTCGTAAGGGAGGGCGCATGCATGACGCTCAAAGAACTACTCACGGGCGCACTCCTGCAGCTCGACCGCGGAACCGACGCGCAAACCCTGGAAAGCTGGCGCGACAAGCTCACGCGATACCTCAACGACGCGATGATCGACCTCACCAGCGAACTGCAGCCAAGGCGGAGCGACACGCTGACCCTCACGGGCGGTGTGCTCGACCTTTCAGCGCTTCCACGGAGCGTGGTGAAGGTGATTGCACTCTCTCGCGCGGGCACGCGGCTGCCGTTCTATTACGGGGCAGGCACAGAGCTCTTGCGCGTGCCCGCCGTTTCGGACGGTGAGGTGCACGTGACTTATCGTTATATGCCAACGCCGCTGAAAGTGGACACAGACGTTCCGGACCTGCCGGAATGGAGCCACGGCGCGATGATCGGCTATGCGGTCGGCCGAGAACGCGCAAGCGGCGACGCGGGCAGCATTGCTTCCGCGCGCGCTTGCTTTGAACTCTACAACGCAGCAAAGCGCATGATGCGTGCGCACCGCGGGGAGATGGACGCGTATGCGATTGAACACCGCTAGAAAGGGGGAAGACACATGGCGCTGCGGCAATACCGCATTCCGGTATTTTACGGAATGGCGCAAAACGTGACGGAGAATCGCCTGAACGACGGCGAAAGCCCAAACGCCTGCAACATGGATACGCAAGGCGGCAGGCTCAGCGTGGCAAAGGGCTATGTGCGCGAGAGCCAAACCGCCCTTCCCGCGCCGGAAACAGCGCGCCGACTCTATGGCTGGCGGCGCGCGGGGGAGCGAAGACTCCTCGTGGCGACAGCAAGCGAGCTCTTCGTGCTGGACGAGACGGCGGGCGAATGGAAGCGCATCTACAGCTTTGTCGCAACGGCATCCTCGGCACAATACGACTTTCTGCCCGTGAAGATCGCGAGCACAGAATACCTGCTGATCGCGAACGGATCGGCACGGATGGCGAAATGGGACGGCGTGAGCGAAGCGGCAGAGGCGTTTGGCAGCACGGAGGGGCTCTCCGACATCGCGGTGAACTTTGTAGAGCTCTATTACGCGCGGCTCTTTGCCGCGGGTGACAGCGCAAACCCAAGCCGACTGTATTACAGCCAGGCGCCGGGGGACACGCGCACCATTGAAAACTGGACGGTTGCTACAGAGAGCGAAAACGTTGGCGGCGGATTTGTCGAGGTCGGGACGGATTCCGATCCCATCACGGGATTGTTTGCTCTGAGTAACCAGCTCCTGATCTTCAAGCGCGACTCGCTCTATCGCCTGCTGGGCGACCGGCCGGGAAACATTCGCATCCAGCCCGTCAATGGCACCATGCAGCAGCCCGTGCATACGGCTTGTGTACGCGTAGGGGACGTGCTCTATTTTCTCACGTCGGGCGGCATGTATTATTTTGACGGGCAGACGGTGCAGCGCAAGGCGGATGCGGACAAGGTGCAATTGCTGCTACAGCACGCAAATCTCGCAGACTGCACAGCCGCCGCACGGGGAGACCGGCTCTACTTCGCGTTTCGCGAAGGGGAGGGCGAAGGCGCAAACGACGCCATGCTGATCTATGACCTGGCGCGCGGCACCTATATGCTGCGGCGAGGATTTTCCGCGCAGGGGCTCTATGCCGCGGGCGGAACACTGTATCTGCTGGACGGAAACGGGTATGTCTGCCGCTTTGAAGAGGGCGAAACCTACGATGGCGCGCGCATCGATGCCTACTGGAAAACGCCGATGACTGACCTCGACAGCAAGGCCGTCAACAAACGGTTAGAGGAACTGTATCTGCGCGGCAGCGGCGGAATCCTTTTGGTGGAGGCTGTGACCGAAAGTGGCACCGTCTACAACGAGCGGCTCATGCCGGGCGAAAGCGAACGGATTCTGGAGCTCGGCCTCAACGGAGACGGGCGGGCGTTTCAGCTGGTATTTCGCAATGTCAACGGCTCGCATTTTATGATTGACGGCGGGGTAGAGCTGATACTCGACATGCAGCGGCGCGTGCTGTGAAGAAAGGAACGGCGTTCGATGGCATATGAAAGAACGGGTATACAGGCGCTGTTTCCGGTGTACTTCTCCCGCAAGACGGGGGAAAGCGTATCGAAAGAAGACTTTGACATCGCCGTAGCACAAAACGAAAGCAACCTCAACCAGAATCTCGAAACGCTCTATCACAAGTTGCTGGAGTTGGAGGATTTCCTCTCCACGGCGGAGTGAGGCGAAGCGAGTAAACGAGGAAGCAAATTTAGCGAGCAAAGCAGATAAGAGCAAATTTAAAAACATTTGGCGAGAAGAAAGGAGAACGAAATGAGTGTGAGAATCGGTTTGGGCACGAAAAACCCGACCCTGATCGGCTTGCAAGATTTAGATGTCGGGCGAATCAAGCCGG
>JAUYTF010000463.1 GCA_030695285.1 Eubacteriales bacterium
TGTAAAGTCCGCGCGTGCGGACATCCCATCCCTGCCACAACAGCAGCGAATCCCGCGCGGCAGCCAGCGCGCAGAGAATTGCGCTGGAGGAGCCGCTGACAAACCCTGCGGCTGTCCCTTGTGGAAGACCGAGTAGGTCGACAAGCCAGCACTCGCAAATATCCTCCAGCTTAGAGGCCAGTGGGGACATGACGCTCAGCGCCGCGTTTTGATCCCACGCGTCCGCCATCCAGCGCGCAGCGAGTGAAACGGGCAGGATGCCGCCGTTGACGGAGCCGAAATAGCGTCCGCCGCCCTGCGCTGAGATGGTGTTTTGCCCGGCGGACTGCAACAGTGCTAGGATTTTTTCCGGCGCTTGCGGTTCATCCGGCAGCGGTTCGTCAAACACGCCGAGCGCAAGCTTGCTCTGCTGAGATGGCACCGCGTCCATTTGAGATACGCGTGCAAAATAGTCAAACGCGTACTGCTTTGCTTGTTCAAAGAGTTGCTTATCGTCCAGCTGTCGGTTCATCTCTTGCTGGAGGGGGGTATCGTTTTGCATCATCTTCTCCTGTTGTTTATAAAAGGCGACTGCTTTGTCGAAAGCAGAGAGATTTATGGCTCGCGCATCTGTGTGTCGTACGGAATGCTCGAGCGCGAAAAAGAGGGAGACATACCAGCTTGTAGGATTGGTGTTGAGTTCGCTTTTCGAGTCCTGCTCCGCAGCCGCGCCTAAGTTCGCGCTCACTTTTAGTTGGAATGGGATTCGATCAGTGGTGCGCGCTTTGCGCTTCAGCCGCGCGCATGAGCTCGCGCTCGCTCTCGATATCGGCGGGGTAGGGGTATTTTTTTGCGATGCGCTCAAAGCGGGCGAAGATTTCTTCGGCTTTTGTAGCGTCGTGATCCTGTAGGAGGGCTTCGGTATATTGCGTGCGCAAGACGGAGGGGAAGTTTTTCATCGACTGCATGAACTTTCGCTGTTGATCGTCCAGCTCGCTTTGCGCCGAGGCAAAATCGCTCTGCATCATTGCACAATACGCCAGATCGCACTTTAAAAGATTCCTGTGAATGCCGGCGATTGCGGCATCTGAGCCGAGCAGCGCGCGTATGCTTGCTGCCGCCTGCATGAACTGCTGCTGATCCAGAAGGCGATTGCAGCGATACACTTCAATGGTTGCAATCATGCTGTTTTGCTTGTCTGCGGCGGCGGGAGTTGTGAACCAATCCTCCGGCATGTCCTTCAGACGAAGTCCGTTTGCGATCTGGCCGTTGATCTCCAGCATACGGTAAAACGCGAAAACCGCCTGCGGGTCTTTCCTGAGCAAATGCAGGGTATTGCCGTCGTTATCCAGCAGCGCGAGGCGCAGGGGAACGGCGTTCATGATGCCGACAGCGAAGCCGGTGATGGCGAGCGCGCCAAACAACGCCGATACAAGCGCGTGAGCGGGGCAATACAGATAAAGCAGCAAAAACAGCACGCCTGTGAGAAAATTCATCAGTGCGCCGCCCATATGATACAGGACATAAGGAGATTTGCCCTCGCTCCATTCCGGCGGGAGCAGCAGGCACTGTCCGCCCGTTCCGGCGATAGAGAGCGTTTTTAGGCGCAGACGCCCGGATTCCTTGATGAGCATCCACGAACCGATGCGAAACGAAGAAAAGCGATAGCCCGTCAAAAGACCGCAGACCAGATGCCCCGTTTCGTGAAGGATGATCTGCAGGAACACCGCCAGAAACAAGAGCAGCAAAAGTGAGAGAAGGATCAATACATCCGGCATCCCGCTCAACGAAGCGGAAAAGCGGACGAAAGACCGCCCCATCAGGTAGCCGCCCAAGAAGCCGATCGGAAGAAATATTGCTACAGGGAGTATCTGTTGAACAATCTGTTTTACTTTGCTGGATTTCTGCATCTTGTTTCTCACAATCTATATATTTTGCTTCAGCATTTCTATTTATTATACCAATTTTCTACGTACACGCTAGTAAAATTGCGCGCAATTTAACAAAACGCCGACTTGCGGCGTTGAGTAAAGAAGAAGAGTTTGCAAGTTAACGCGGCTTATCGCGCCCCTTTAGATAGAGCGCGAGATGATACAGGGCGATACGTTGTTTTTGGTTGGCGTGCGAGGAAAAGGGCAGCGGAGCGGCAGGGTTGACTTGCTAGCCTGCCGTCCGGCCTTGCATAATTGCCCGGCAAGCCGGCTAATTCCGCCGGAAACGGCCCGTTGGCAACGATCGGGGTCTCGCCTTCAAAAGGATATGAGATGCGGATTGCTTCTGCGCTGGGATACAGCCCTTTTGCCATGACGCGCACGCCGGAGGCGACCAGCGCTTCGTTATAGGCCTGCATAGCAGCCATTCACTCAGGGGGAGGCAGGCGGCCAGCTTCTGCGTTTCGCGAAGCCTTTATGAGCAGCATGAATAACATAAAAACTCGTTTCCAAATTTCCGGATTATTTCTACATGAACAGCAGAAGGCTTAACGCCATGACGGCCATTCCGGCCAAGAGGCCATAGATGGCCAGATGATGTTCGCCATACTCCCGCGCGGAGGGAAGCAGTTCGTCGAGGCTGATATAGACCATGATTCCCGCGACGGACGCGAAAATGATGCCGAACAAGACATCGTTGAAAAAACGGGACAGGAGCAGATAGCCGATCAATGCGCCGACCGGCTCTGAGAGGCCGGAGAGAAACGACAGCCAGAATGCTTTCTTTCTGCTGCCGGTCGCGTAAAAAATCGGCACTGCAACGGCGATTCCCTCCGGAATATTATGGATTGCGATTGCGATGGCGATCGGGATGCCTAGATTCGGGTCCTTTAGTGCGGCGGTGAACGTTGCGAGCCCTTCCGGAAAATTGTGGATGGCGATGGCGAGTGCTGTGAAAAGCCCCATGCGCATCAGGTTTGCTTTGTGGGCCTCGCTTTTACCGTCCATCTCCTCGACGGTGTGAACTTCGTGCGGGTTCTCGGCCTGTGGGATCAACTTGTCGATCAGCGCAATCAACAGAATACCCAAGAAAAAGCCGCCCACAGTCGCCCATGTGCCGGGCTTTTCACCCAATGCGGCAACCAGAGTATCCTTTGCCTTGACGAATATCTCGACAAAGGAGACATAGATCATTACGCCGGCAGAAAACCCCAATGCGACCGAAAGGAAGCGGGTGTTTGTTTTTTTGGTCAGCAACGACAGGGCGCTTCCGATTCCGGTGGATAAACCTGCTAAAAGCGTCAATCCAAACGCGAACAGAACATTTGATGATTCCATATTCAGTATCCCTTCATGAAAGTTTTGTCATTCGCACATCCGAACAGTGATCAGGCGGACGGGTTGAATCGTTGGGATGCGGCTTGGCATGATTGATCGATGTAAAACGCTTGCAGACGTTTTGCGTTTTGATGAATGTCAAATGCATGCGCCAGCGCTTCCGGCGCTTCTGCGGATCGCGTCGCCAGAGACAACGCCTTCGCCCAAAGAAGCGCGTCGGCATCCAGCGAAAGCTGCAAGACGGAATAGGCATGCAGCTCCCGCGTGACCTTGTCTGAAACGACACAAGTCAGGCCGTTTGCGAGCGCCTCTACCATCACGACGGGCAACCCTTCGTAAAAGCTCGGCAGGCAGAAGACATCCATCGCGGAATACAACCGATATGCGTCACGGCGCACGCCCAGAAAGCGCACGCGGCTCTCGATGCCGAGCTCCTGCGCCAACGCCTTGCAGGACGCATATAGATCACCTTCCCCGGCAAGCATCAACAGGGAGTTCGGGCGGACCGTCAACAGTGCGCGAAAAATTTGCAAGAGAAACGGATGATTCTTCGGAAACAGAAAGCGCCCGATGTGTCCTACGACGAGCGTGTTGCGATCGGCGCCGATCTCCTGACGCACTGCGGCGCGATGTTCCGCCGAAAACAGAAACTGCGAAAGATCGATTGCGTTGGGCAATACGGTGGCGCATCCGCGGTTTACGAAACGATCGCCATACATCCACCGCGCGGCGACATCCCCGCAGGCGAAGCATTGCGTGGCAAACAGCCGCGAAAACGGGCGAAGGAGCGCCTTTAGCAAACTTTTTTTGCCCTCGCCGCGGTGCGCGGTGCTGTGATTGTGGCAGATTCGCACGGGAACGCCGGCCAACCATGCTGCAAACAGCGGAAACACACCCATCGTATTGATCTGCGCATGGACGATGGAATAGCCGTTCTGCCGGAACGCACGAACCAGCGCGCGTAGATAGCGGATTGGCCGCGCATATGGCGGGACGAGAAAACAGCGCCCGCCGAGCTTTTCAATCTCCGGACGCTGTGGGAAAGCGCTTGTCTCGTCTACAAAAAAGTCAAACTGAACGCGCGAGCGGTCAATGGCGCGGTAATAATTCATCACGACGGCTTCTACGCCGCCGTTGTACATCATACCCATCACCTGCGCGACGCGAATGGATTCCTGCTTCATGCGTTTGCTCCCGTTTGCCGATTCAGCCGATGCGAAACACACCATCTGCTGATATGCATGAGATACACCCGTGCTTTTTTTATTATACGTCAAGCAAACACTCTAATACCACAAAATATTGCCAAGAGAGTTATGATTGATTTTTATGTGCATCGTTAATATTAATTTCTAAGAATACAATATTCGATCAGTATGACGCGCCTCGCTGACTACCACCGGTTGATTGCTTTCCACTTTGACGGGAATGCCAAGCTTCACCAGGCTTGTGAAAAACTCGCGCTCCAACACGGACTCGGCTATCGTGCGCGTGAAGCTGATGCGTATTTTGCCGTTATACGAGAGCATCGCCGCGCTCACGCGGTTTCGATGCAGCGGGCCGATGATGACATCCATGCGGTGAACAAAGCGCGCCATCTCTTCGGGCAGCGATGCGACGC
>JAUYTF010000464.1 GCA_030695285.1 Eubacteriales bacterium
TTTAACGGAAAGATCGTGCATCTATTTCGCGACACCGTGCGCCTGCCAAACGGCAAACCCGCGACGCGGGAGGTGATGCGCCATCCCGGCGCTGCTGCCGTGGTTGCGATCACCGACGAGGGAAACGTCGTTCTCGTGCGCCAATACCGCCATCCGTTTTCACAGGTGATGCTCGAAATCCCTGCGGGCAAGCTCGATCCCGGCGAGGATCCGATGGCTTGCGCGCGGCGGGAGTTGCTGGAGGAGACGGGATATGCGGCCGCGGATATTACATCGCTGGGCGTGTTTTACCCTTCCGTGGCGGTGCTGGACGAGAAAATCCACCTCTTTTTGGCCAAAGGGCTCACGTTCCTAGCGGCAAACCCGGACGCGGACGAATTTTTAAATGTAGAAGTGCGTCCGCTAAAAGCGCTGGTGGAAGAGATACTGGTTGGCGGTGTGCCTGACGGTAAAACGCAGACAGCGGTGCTGAAAGCCTGGTATCTTGAGCACACGAAGAATTAACCGATTGAAGCGATGAAATGAGAATCTATTGCTAATATAAACAAGAGGTTGCCCAGAAACGGCAACCCCTTTTTTGTGCGGGAGCGCGGGCGGATATCATCCGCCCGCATACAAAGGTTCATTCGCCTTCGAGTTCTTCCGGCGGAATCACGCAGTATTTCCCGTCGTATGGTTTTGTTTTGAGCTTACCCTTTCGGATCAGAATCAGCAGCATGATACCGACAAGAACCAGAACGACGGATAATACCTGAGAAATACGAATGCTGCCAAACAGGTATAAACTGTCCGTGCGCAGTCCTTCGATCACCGCGCGGGCGATGCCGTAGCCGATGAAATAGGTCGCAAGCAGCGTTCCGTCCTTGACGCCCTTGCGCCCGAGCAACAGCGTAACCACCAGCAGGATCGTGTTGCAAAAGCTCTCGTAAAAGAACGTCGCCTGATGCCACTCCCCAAGCGACTCGATATACACCGCGAGCGGAAAAAACTGGAGAGAAGGATTCGTGACCAGCGCGCCGAACGCTTCCTGATTGATGAAATTGCCCCAGCGTCCGATGGCCTGCCCTAAGATAAGGCTCGGAATCACGAGGTCTATGAGTTTGAGAAACGGAAACTTTGCAGCCTTGGAGAAGATGAAAGCCGCAAGAAACCCGCCGATGACCGCGCCGTAAATTGCGAGGCCACCCGTGTTGATCGCGATGATTTTCGTGGGATTTGCCGCGAAATAGTTCCACTCAAACGCGACATAGTAGAGCCGCGCGCCGATGATGGCAAGCGGCAGGGCGATGAGGATGAAGTCTAGCAGCAAGTCGGAAGACCAGCCGCGCTTGCGCGCACGCAGGTTGCCGAGCACGATGCCGAGCACCAGCCCGCTGGCGATGATTACGCCATACCAGGTGACGTTGAGTCCCGGTATGCCGAATAGATTTATAACAACGAATCGACCCATCGAATAAAACCTCTTTTCCTGTGGTGGCCGCGAGGAGGAAACCAGACGGCGTATTTATTGTACCAACTTGTTTTCCCGCCTGCAAGAGATGGGATGCCTTCATCCGCTATCAGCCAGGTAGATCAACAAAACTTTACGAGCAATAGGGGATGAAAAAATTTCCGAGGCAGACAGAAATTATGGATTGACAAAGCGAGTAAGAACGTGTAAACTTGCAACTGCTAGAGTTAGATGATTCTAACGCTTACGCGGCGAGGCTTGCAACAGCCATCTGAAAAAAGAGATCAAACGGAGGAGAAGAATGATGCCGCTTTCAATGGCAAAGCCCGGCGAGACCAATTATATTCTGAAAATAACGGGGAAAGATGCTGTACGCCAGCATTTAGCGGAGCTAGGTTTTGTGGTTGGCGAGAGGGTGACGGTAGTCAGCGCCATCTCTGGAAACATGATTTTACAGGTCAAGGACTGCCGCATCGCTCTCGGCGGCGAGATGGCAAACCGGATTCTGATATAAACGATCGCAAGTTCATTTATAAACGAAAAACCAATCGAACGATCACAAGATCAACGATCAAAGGATCATGGATAAGAAAAAAACAATCGAACGATCACAAGATCAACGATCAAAGGATCATTGATAAGAAAAAAACCAAACGAACGATCACAAGAAGGAGAAGCAGGCATGAAAACATTACGGGAAGTGCCGATCGGGCAGACGGCAACGGTTGTGAAACTGCACGGAGAAGGCGCGCTCAAACGGCGGATTATGGACATGGGCATCACCAAGGGCGTGGAGGTCTATGTGCGCAAACTAGCGCCACTTGGCGACCCGCTTGAGGTGACGGTGCGCGGCTATGAGCTGTCCGTACGCAAAGGCGACGCGGCGAACATTGAGGTCGAGTAACCCCGAATTCCATGCGGCAAAGGCCGCTTGTTTTTCGCACCAGAGTTAGTTACTTCTAACATCTGGTCGTTTAATCAAATGAAGATCACAGATGATGAAGGAGGCAAATATGGGACTAAAGATAGCGCTTGCCGGAAACCCGAACAGCGGCAAGACGACGATGTTTAACGAACTCACGGGCAGCGCACAATACGTCGGCAACTGGCCGGGCGTCACCGTGGAAAAGAAAGAGGGCAAGCTAAAAGGGAATGAGGAGGCGATCATCCAGGACTTGCCGGGTATCTATTCGCTCTCCCCGTATACGCTCGAGGAGGTCGTTGCGCGCAACTATCTCGTGACGGAGCGGCCGGACGCGATCATCAACATCGTAGACGGCAGCAACATCGAACGTAATCTCTACCTAACCACGCAGCTACTGGAATTGGGCATCCCCACCATCATCGCGCTGAACATGATCGACGTGGTGCGCAAAAACGGCGACGTGATCGATCTGAATAAGCTCGGCGCGGCGTTGGGTTGCGAGGTGGTCGAAACCTCCGCGCTCAAGGGCATCGGCGCAAAGGAAGCTGCGGCAAAAGCCATCGCCGTTGCCAAATCGCACGAACTGGGCGAACGCCCGCATGTGTTTTCCGGCAGCGTGGAGCACGCGATCGCGCATATTGAAGAGTCCATCGAAACCATCGTGCCGCGCTCTCTTCTGCGCTGGTATGCTGTCAAGCTCTTTGAGCGGGACGAAAAAATAGTCGAATCCCTCAAACTCGATGCGGCGACGAAGGCACACATCGAGGAGCACATCGCGGACTGCGAGCGCGAGCTGGACGACGACGCGGAGAGCATCATCACCAACCAGCGCTACGCCTATATCAGCCGCGTGGTGGATACAAGCGTCAAGAAAAAGCACACCGGCATGAAGTTCACCGGTTCCGACCGGATCGATCGCATCGTGACCAACCGCTGGCTTGCGCTGCCGATCTTTGCGCTGGTGATGTTCGGCGTCTACTATATCGCCGTGACGACGATCGGTGATTTACTGACCGGCTTAACGAACGACACACTCTTTGGCGAGTGGATCATGGGCAACTTTGGCGCATGGCTCGAGGGCCTGAGCGTCGCGCCCTGGCTCATCGGCCTTATCGTAGACGGCATCGTCGGCGGTGTCGGCGCGGTCATCGGCTTTGTGCCGCAGATGCTTGTGCTCTTTTTCCTGCTGGCTCTGCTGGAAGACGTCGGCTACATGGCGCGCGTTGCGTTCATCATGGATCGCATCTTCCGCAAATTAGGTCTTTCGGGCAAGTCGTTTATCCCGATGCTGATCGGCTCCGGCTGCTCGATTCCGGGCATCATGGCGAGCCGTACGATTGAAAACCAGCGCGACAGACGAATGACTGTCATGACCACTTCGTTTATCCCCTGCGGCGCAAAGATGCCGATCATCGCGCTCTTTGCGGGCGCCATCTTCGGCGGAGCCTGGTGGGTTGCCACCAGCGCATATTTCATCGGCGTTGCGGCGGTCATCGTAAGCGGCATCATTCTCAAGAAAACCAAGGCGTTTGCGGGAGACCCCGCGCCGTTTGTCATGGAGCTGCCGAGTTATCACACTCCCTCGATGAAAAACGTGCTGCGCAGCACCTGGGATCGCGGCTGGAGTTTCATCAAACGCGCCGGAACGGTGATTTTGATCTCTGCGGTCGTGCTCTGGTTCCTGCAAGGTTTTGGCACGGTCGATGGCGTGTTCGGCATGGTGGAGGACAACAACCACAGCATCCTCGCCGTGATCGGCAACTTCATCGCTCCGATATTTTCGCCGCTGGGATTCGGCGGCTGGAAGCAGACGGTTGCGACCATCACAGGCCTCATCGCCAAAGAAAACGTGGTCAATACCTTCGGCGTACTCTACGGCTTTGCCGAGGTGGCGGAGGATGGACTTGAGATCTGGAGTAATCTTGCGCTGGACTTTACCGCGCTGTCTGCCTTTAGCTTCATGCTCTTCAACTTGCTCTGCGCGCCGTGCTTTGCGGCGATGGGTGCCATCAAAACCGAGATGAACAGCGGGAAATGGACCTGGGCTGCCATCGGATACATGACCGTGTTTGCCTATGCCATCGCGCTGATCGTCTTCCAGCTGGGCAGCTGGAACGGAATGGGCACCTTCACGATTGCAACAGGCGTTG
This sequence comes from Eubacteriales bacterium, assembly GCA_030695285.1. Lineage (GTDB taxonomy): Bacteria > Bacillota > Clostridia > Christensenellales > CAG-138 > UBA7703. The sequence continues at coordinate 4,526 of JAUYTF010000464.1, forward strand.
CGATTGCGATACTTGGTCTGCTGCTCTACCTGCTACTGCGCAAGAATCCGTATGAGAAGAAAGCGCTTGCAAAGTAAGCGGGGCACGCTTTGGCGCAATATAAACTTGAGCGCGAGCGACTATACAACAATAAAATCCGCTGAAAGGAGCGAAAACGAACATGATGAACTGGCTATCGAATAACTGGGCTTCCCTCGTGGTTGGCCTAGTGGTTGCGGCAGTGGTTCTGGCTGCCATCGTTAAGATGATCCGCGACAAAAAGCAAAACAAGAGTACCTGCGGCTGCTCCTGCAGCGGCTGCGCGGGCGCAAGCTCTTGCCATAATAAAGGCTTGAATAAAGGCTGAAATAAGGGCTGAACAAAAGGCTAAAATAGAAGTTGAAATAAAGGCTGAAATAAGGGCTGAAATAAAAGCTGAAATAAGGGCTGAAATAAGGGCTGAAATAAGGGCTGAACAAAAGGCTGAAATAAGGGCTGAAATAAAGGCTGAACAAAAGGCTGAAATAAGGGCTGAGCACCTGCGATAGAACCCTTGCCACCTCCATCGATGTGATCCAAAGCGCAAACAGGGCACGGCGAAAACCGTGCCCTTTGCGTAAAGAAAATTCGTTTTTGAGCGAGATTATCTGGAAAGTGTCGTTTCCAGCAGGCCAAAGCGCGCGAGGCGGGCTTGTATTCCGCGTAGATGCGCTTCTAGCGTGCGAGATCCTGCGCCGTTGGTTGCGTCGTTTGCATGAATTGCGTTCCTTTGCATGAAGATGGATACAACGCGATCTTACGATAAAGTAGCGCGAAGCACCAGATGAGTTGCGGTGCGCCGCCTGCAAACGACACGGTCGTGATGTAAATGTGTACAATTATGGCTAGACGAAAAAAGACAACAGGAGTTAATACTCAGTTTACGATTGCGTTATAAAATGCATTGTTATTTTGTAATGCCGTTCAGTATCAGACAGCGGTTTAGAAACCAGGCGCGAGAAAAAACCCGGCGACGCAGATCAACCTGCGGCAAAGACGAGAGCATCAAACCGATGTTGGAGGAAGATATATGGCCCCGTATGTGGTTTTTGAGAATGTAGAAAAAGTTTACGATACTGAGGGCGTGAAGGTCAACGCGCTGCACGATGTGAGCTTTGAGATTGGCGAGGGCGAGGTCTGCGTGATCGTCGGCCAGTCCGGCGCGGGCAAGACGACGCTCTTGAATATTTTGGGTGGCATGGATACGCTCTCCACCGGAAAAGTGTTTCTCGGCGGCGAAGAAGTATCCGCTTACAACCGCCGACAACTCACACGATACCGCAGAGAAGACGTCGGCTTCGTGTTTCAGTTTTACAATCTGATTCCGAATCTCACCGCACTGGAAAACGTCGAGATGGCAACCGAGCTTGCCAGGACGCCGTTTTCGGCAAAGCAGGTGCTTTCTGACGTTGGGCTCAGTGATAGAATGCATAATTTTCCCGCGCAGCTCTCAGGCGGCGAGCAGCAGCGCGTGGCTATCGCCCGCGCGCTAGCAAAGAGTCCCAAGCTGCTCTTGTGCGACGAGCCGACAGGCGCGCTGGACGACACGACGGGCAAGCAGGTGCTCAAAATCCTGCAGGATCTCAGCCGCGAAAAAGGCATGACGGTGGTCATCATCACGCACAACAGCGCGATTACCGAAATGGCCGACCGCGTGGTGAAGGTCAAGAGCGGCACCGTCTCTTCTGTGCGCATCAACGAAACGGTGAAACCCATCGAGGAGATTGAATGGTAACGCGCACGAAAACAGCATGGAATAAAAGTCAGCGGCGCGAGGTCATGAAGACGTTCGGGCGCTTTCTTGCTATATTCGCAATCGTTGCACTCGGCGTGGGCACATTTTCCGGTCTAAAGGTGACCAAAGATGCCATGATCGACACGGCAAA
>JAUYTF010000469.1 GCA_030695285.1 Eubacteriales bacterium
GGTTGCGGTTGAGGCGCTGCAGCTCTTGCTTGCCTGCGGCAGCTGCGATATCGACGATGTGCTCTTAAACCTCGCGGGCACGCTGATTGTCTTCGGCATCCTCAAGCTTCCGTTTGTGCACCGGCTGCTCGTGCGGCTCTATCTCATGCCGGAGGACGCAGAAGCGCCCGAACAAACGCCGCCAGACGCAGCCGAGGTGGAGAGCGCACCGCCGGACGCTACAGCCTGATCTCCCGCGTGGCGATTTCGTCCACAAACGCTCTGTCGTGTTCCACAAACAGCATCGTGGGTTTGGCAGCAAGCAGCAGGTCGCGAATCTGCATCCGCGAGAGCACGTCTACAAAGTTTAATGGCTCGTCCCAGACATACAGATGCGCGCGCTCTGAAAGCGACTTCGCAAGAAGCGCTTTCTTCTTTTGTCCGCCGGAGAACGAGCGCATGTCCTTTTCAAACTGCACACGCGGAAAATCCAGCTTGCGCAGAATGGTCAAAAACAGCGTCTCATCCAGCCCGTTTGCGCGGGCAAAGTCCAGCACCGTGCCGCTTAAGAACGACGTATCCTGCGGCATATAAGAGATAATCAGCCCGCTCGCCGTGCGCAGCGTGCCCGTGTGCGGAATCTCACCGCCCGTGAGCAGCTTTACGATGCTGCTCTTCCCGCTGCCGTTTCGCCCCATGAGCGCCGCGCGCTCGCCCTGCCGCAGGGTGAAGTTTAATGGGCCGCAGACCACGCGCTCGCCGTATGCAATCGAGAGATCCAAAGCTTCCATCAGGATATCCGCATGGTGTCTAAGCGGGGTGACCTTGAGCGTGTCGTTGCGCTCCAGGTCACGGAGCAGCTTCTCTTTTTCTTTCGCCGCGCTCTCCTGCCGCCGCTCGGTGGCCTTTGCGCGCTTCATCATCCGCGCGGACTGTGCGCCGATGAACCCGCGATCGAACGAGTGCTCGCCGATCTTGCTGCGCTCCACGCGATCCGACCACTCCGCCGTACGCTTTGCTGCGACGCGCAGGTCGCCGATCTCACGCGTGAGGCGCTCGTTTTCGGCCAGCTCAAATGCGTCCTGCCGCTTGCGATTTTCCTCCCAGCTCGAGAATGTGCCCTTCTGTACCTCGATGCTCGCGCGGTTGATCGAGAGGATGTGATCCACACAGCCATCGAGAAACGCGCGGTCGTGGGAGACGAGGATGAACCCCTGCTTGCCGCTTAAGTAGCGGCTGACCACGGCGCGCGCCTCCATGTCGAGATGGTTGGTCGGCTCGTCGATCAAGAGGAAGTGGCCGCTGCGGGAAAATAGCGCCGCGAGTAGCATCTTGGTCTGCTCCCCTGGGCTGAGGGTGGAAAATGCGCGATCCAGTGCGTCCGGCTCCACCTCGAGTAGATTCAACTCCTTCTCCAGCCGCCATCTGGGCGCGTCAAAAATCGACGCAAACACCGCCTCGGTGGTGAGACTCGTATCCGCAACGGGAAACGGAAAATAGTCAAACACGACGGAGGACGAGATCGTGCCTTCGTAGTCGTGCTCTCCCATCAGGAGCTTGAGAAGCGTGGTTTTGCCGCGCCCGTTTCGCCCGACGAAGCCTAATTTCCAGCCCGTGTCGATGGAAAAGGACGTGTGTTCGAAGATATTGTCGTAGCTGCCTTCATAATGAAAGGTCAGGTCGTTGACTCGAATTTGAGACATGTAGAAACCTCCTGTTGACACAAGAAAAAGCGATATGCCAAACGCGTTTCACGCATCGAACAATGGGCACTTTGTAAGAAAAGCATCGCCCGCTGCTGAAAGCAACAAAAAAAGAACCCGTAGACGGTTCGCACACACTTCTTTGGCATTGCAAAACACATCGGGCGCAACAATAACTACCCCCGCGGTTTTCATCAATACCAAGGTGTTTAGCGAATCATCGGAGTCCTCCTGTCAAATTCTGTTATAAGATTACGTATAATTGTACACAGGGATATTATGTTTTGTCAATGTGCGGGGTTGCTGTGAAGACACCCACGGCATGTGCTATAATGAATTGCGATCTTGTCAATACAGTGAATCGGGAACAATCTTTCTCCCGCTCCGCCGAAGGCAGGATCCGGAAAACCACAACGGATACACACCAGTTTTGAAATAATCCTGCCATCCATGCAACCTCCTGCCTAGATACGGAGTGTTATGGGTGGAAGAGAGAGGTACCAAGCGCTTATGGAACAGCTGGCCAAGCCAAACGTGCCAATTCCCGCCGACAACGTGGACGCGCTCTTTGAGCAGTATGCCGATACGGTATACCGCCTCGCGTTTCTGCGCACCAAGAGCGGAACGGACGCGGACGACATCGTGCAGGAGGTTTTCCTCAGGGCAATGCGCGCAAAGCCCGTATGGAACAGCCCGGAACACCAGAAAGCCTGGTTTATCCGGGTGACCATCAACTGCACCAAGTCGCTGCTCACCTCCGCATGGCGGCGAAACACCGTACCCGAGAATGAAAATCTCCTAACCGAGATGCAGACGACCACCGAGGTTTACCCCTACGTGCTGGCGCTTCCTACGAAGTACCGCACGGTGGTGCATCTGTATTATTACGAGGGCTACCAGGTTTCCGAGATCGCAAAGATCACGGGAACAGCGGAAAACACGGTGAAATCCCATCTCTTCCGCGCACGCGATATGCTGCGGGAACAGTTGAAAGGGGAGTTTCAGGATGTTTAAAGAGCAGTATATCCGTGACAACGACAAGCTAAAAGCAAAGGAGACGTTGCTCATGGAAATCAAAGAAAAAAACACGCGTGAGAAAATTGCCCTCACGCCGAGGCAGAAGTTCGTCCGGTACGGGGCGGTATTCGCGGCATTCTTGCTCGTGGCCGTCAGCGTATTCGGCATCATCAACGCAAACAAGGGCACATCCGCCACGCCAGAAAACGTGGCTCTGTCCGCCGAGGCTGCCAGCGATGCGGCACAGGGCAGCACCGTTGAGAGCTACGACGACATCTACGGCATGATCGAAGCCATACAGACCCGCAGCGGCTACTATGCGGGCGGCATGATGACGGAAAGCGCGGTTTCGGACGGCGCGATGGCAGCCCCGGCAACGGAAGAAGCAAGGGGAGCCGTGGCTATGGAAGCGCCCGTCGCCTCAGACGGCGGCCTTGATTACTCTGAAACCAATGTGCAGGTTAAAGGCGTGGACGAAGCTGACATCGTCAAGACCGACGGTAGCTATATCTACTATATCGCGGGCAACCAGCTCAACATCCTCAAGCCCGACGGCGCAAGCACACGGCTCGTTTCCAGCACACCGCTGAGTGGCGAAGACAGCTGGTGGGGCTACAACTCGGAGATGTTCCTGCTCGGCAACCGCCTGATGATCATCACCCAGAGCTTCAACACCGTCTGGGTCAACGACGCGAGC
>JAUYTF010000475.1 GCA_030695285.1 Eubacteriales bacterium
TTTGCCGCGTCCATACCGCACGTGACGGCGAGCTGGTGGCCGAAGTTGCGCGAAAACGAGAGCACCTTTACCTGCGGGTGTGCGCTGGCAAGCGTACGCAGCTGATCGAGCGTGTGATCCCGACTGCCGTCGTTGACGTAGATCATTTCATACGCATAGCCGGTCTTCTGCATCGCAGCATCCATGCGCGTAAACGAATCAAAGAGCACCTCCTGCTCGTTGAACACGGGGATGACGAGAGAGAGTAAGTGCTTCTTGGCTGAATCCATCGAATCATTCCTCCAAACGCAGCCCGTCAACAGGCAGCGTAAAAATCGGTTCCTTCTCATGCAGTAGTATAGCGCAAAGCCGCGAGAAAGACAATCGAGCAGCGCAGGGTTCGCTTTTTCGTCACATAGGTTTGATATTTCACGCAATGCAGGCATGTTTGAGAGGCTCGAAAGGAGAAACAGGCAATTTTTCGTTGCAATTTGGTCGTCTTGTGATAGAATACGAATCGAAGAATCGAACCATTGATTTAACCGATCAAGAAAAGGAGATAGTACAAATGCCTATCGTAACCAGCAAAAAGATGTTTGCGGATGCGTATGCCGGAGGTTATGCCATCGGTGCGTTCAACGTCAACAACATGGAGATCATTCAGGGCATCACCGAAGCCGCCAAGGAGCTCAAAGCTCCACTGATCCTCCAGGTCAGTTCCGGCGCGCGCAAATACGCCAACCACACCTACCTCATGAAGATCATCGTGGCCGCCTGCATCGAGACGGATCTACCCATCTGTGTTCACCTCGACCACGGTGACACGTTTGAGCTGTGCAAGAGTTGCATCGACGGCGGGTTCTCCTCCGTCATGATCGATGGCTCGCACCACTCCTATGAAGACAACGTAAAGCTCACCCGTCAGGTTGTCGAGTACGCGCATGACCACGGCGTGGTCGTCGAAGGCGAACTCGGCCGCCTTGAAGGCGTTGAGGACGATGTGAAGGTCGCAGTGGGCGAAGGCAGCTACACCGATCCCGATCAGGTGCAGGACTTTGTCACCCGCACTGGCGTGGACTCGCTCGCGATCGCCATTGGCACCAGCCACGGCGCGTTCAAATTCAAGCCCGGCACGACGCCGCAGCTGAGATTTGATATTCTCGAAGAAGTTGAAAAGCGCCTGCCTGGTTTCCCCGTCGTGCTGCACGGAGCCAGCAGTGTCATTCCGGCGTTTGTGAAGATGATCAACGAAAACGGCGGCAACATGCCGGACGCGATCGGCATCCCGGAAGAGATGCTCCGCGAAGCCGCGCGCATGGCGGTCTGCAAGATCAATATCGACAGCGACCTGCGTCTTGCCATGACGGCGACGATCCGCAAGTATTTCCACGACAATCCCAGCCACTTTGATCCGCGTCAGTATCTCGCGCCCGCGCGTGCGGCGATCAAGGGCATGGTTGCCCACAAGATCACGACCGTGCTCGGCTGCGACGGCAAAGCGTAAGAAAACGAATTCACTAAAAAATGCCCATCGGGGCATTTTTTTGTGATTCGGCTGAAAGAACACGCTATGGTATAATGGATTACAAAGACATTAAACATATACATTTCTAAAGATCGGAAGTAATTCAGTTTTACATTAAAGCAGCAAAGGGAGGGAATATGAGTCTCGCAATATTTTTAATTCTGTTTGTTCTTATATGGCTGCTCATTGAAATTTTGGCTATCGTGATGAAGCTAACTGGGCTTGAGATAAGCAAGGCGCGGTTTCAATTGATCTCTATTCTGACGCATACCGGATTCACCACACGCGAGTCTGAGTTGATTGTTCAGCACCCAACCCGTCGTAAAGTGGCCAGTGTTTTGATGATTGTTAGCTATGTCGCGCAGATCACGTTGATCTCGTTGTTCTTTAAAGTGCTCTCGGAAGCCACCGAAAATATGCTGGGGACTTCCATTGCGTTGGCAGTCA
>JAUYTF010000483.1 GCA_030695285.1 Eubacteriales bacterium
CAGGAAACGCAATCGCCCGTCCACATCGGTGACGACGTACCCATGCAAAGCGCTCCCCATGCCGTGCTCAGTAGCTGGGGGTTTGCCGGTTCCATGCTACTCATGGCGCTTCCGATTGCGGGCTTCATCATCACCATCGTCTGGGCTTCCGGCGGCACGGCGAACCTCAACCGGCGCAACCTTGCGCGCGGTTATCTGTTGCTGATGGGAATCGGTTTGGCACTTTATCTTTTGATTCTCGTCGCGGTTGTCGCGTTCGGCGGTTCGGCATATCTGCTCAACGGCTACTTCAATTAAGCGATTAAAAAATACGAAACTGGAGGAAACTTATTATGGTATTCTGCTCAAAATGCGGCTCTCAGCTCAACGAGGGCGACAAAGCCTGCGGCAACTGCGGCGAACCGGTCGGCGGCGCGCGCTATAGTGAAACCAGCAGCTCCAACGACATGTGGATGGGCATCCTTGCCTATCTCGGCATTCTCGCGCTGATTCCCTACCTGGTCAAGGATCAGACCCCGTTCGTGCGCGCGCATGCCGTGCGCGGCATCAACCTCTTGATTTTGGAGGTCATCGCTTGGGTTGCGGTCAGCGTTTTCGCGTGGGTTCCGGTGCTGGACGTCATTCTGAGCACCGTGGTCGGCCTCGCATGCTTCGCGCTTTCGCTCATCGGCATCATCAACGTTGCCAATAAAGAAGACAAAGACCTGCCGTTCATCGGCACGATTCGCCTGATCAAAGGCTGATTCTGCTTTCTAACTGGTTTCACGAGGGTTTGGGTACGGCTTAAGCCGCGCGCTCAAACCCTCTCCCTGTTTTATATTGGCAAGGCAGGCTGTTCTTGAACCTTTGCCTGCCGCAAAAAATCTGACCGGGCATCCCAATTCCGGAGGTACGATCATGGAGACAGTTTTCATCGTCGGCGGCGCTGCCATCGATATCACCGGCAAGCCGGAGAGCATCTGCCGCGAGCGGGACAGCAACCTCGGCCGCGTGGGCATACGCGTCGGCGGCGTCGGGCATAACATCGCCAGACGTCTGTCTGTGCTTGGCTATCACATCGAGCTGGTGACCGCAATCGGCTCCGGCTTTCATGCGGGCATGGTGCGTGCGAGCTGCCGCAAGGCAAACGTTTCACTGGAGCACGCCTACGTCGGCACCGAGCACACGGGCACTAACATCAGCGTGTTTGATGAAGACGGCGACATGCTCATTGGCATCAGCGATATGTCCGTGCTCGACCATCTCACACCGGCGTATCTTTCCGCACGGCTCGCCCAGATCAATGCCTCGCGCATGTGCGTCATCGACGGCAACCTCTCGCCGGAGTCGCTCGCCTATCTTTGCTCGAATGTGACCGTGCCGCTGTTCTACGACCCGGTGAGCTGCGCAAAGGCAAAGCGCATCGGCGACAACATCGGCAAGTGCTTCGCCATCAAACCCAACCGCTTTGAAGCGGGTTTTCTCTCCGGCAAATCCTGCGATACCATCCGCGGCATCTACCGCGCTTCAGACTGGTTTCTGGAGCAGGGCGTCCAGCGTGTTTTCATTTCTCTCGGTGAAGAAGGTGTGTTTTGGGCAGACGCGGATGGATGCGGCGTGATTCCGGCGGAGGCGCAAGGTCTGATCAACACAACCGGCGCGGGCGATGCGATGGGGGCCGCGATCATAGACGGCTGCGTGCGGGGTCTTTCCACGGAAGAATGCGCCCGCTTTGGCAACACCGCCAGCGCTGCGGTCTTTTCCCAGGAGAATGAACTCTAAGGGTGATCGTGCAAAAAACTAAGTGGTTTTACAACCACATTTAGCAAGCAAAACAAAAGAAGCAGGATTTTCTTCCTACTTCTTTTTTGATCTTACGATGTAAATCGCTTATTTCGCCTGCGCGATGGCAACCGCGACGGCGACGGCTGCGCCGAGCATTCCAATCTATTTAAAAAATAGATTGAAAAAAGAACATCCTCCGTCGCCGGAAGATGTTCTTGACGCGTGATGTGCTTATTTCGCCTGCGCGATGGCAACCGCGACGGCGAC
>JAUYTF010000486.1 GCA_030695285.1 Eubacteriales bacterium
AACCGCCCGAATTGGGCGGTTTTTTACTGGTTGCGGGGATTGGACTTGAACCAATGACCTCCGGGTTATGAGCGCGTAGTAATGCGAAAAATGATCACAGATATTCAATAGCGATCGAGAGTAAGCGCCGATCTTCGCGGATAATTCGAGATGTATTATTGACGATCATGAACCATTATAAGCCGTTATTGATGCCAATAAACATCAAATAAACATCAGGTAGTAGGTTTCATTTTCTTTAACAGAGACCAAGACGCTCAACCCAGTCTGCCACGACCTTTTCAATTGATTGATCTGCCTTCACCGCCTCAATCGAAGCACAAATAATATATTCACTTATCTTTTCAAACATTCAAACATTTAACCTTATGTTTTGTTTAAATCACCTAATAGCTTAACGATATCAGCCGCTGCAGGAGGGCAACCCGGAACACAATGCAGTGCACGGCTACAGCAGCTTCCGATGCCAACTCCATCGACAGGAATATTTTTAAATTCCTGCCCGATGGATATCTTGTTCGTCGCGGAAATATGCTGTTCCTTTTCCAATCGATACAGCGCGTGAACAAGGGTTCCAAAGCAGGCAGAGCAGGCGCTTCGCGCATCAACGTTGTTTGTCAGCCGCGCGACAAGTCGATTGTCCACGCGATACTCGCTGTTTGCGGTTGGCCTGTTGAGCCGCGTGATATCTTTCTCATCCCATGCGATACTTCCCGCGCCATATTGCTCTGCAAGTTCGATATATGGCACTTCACTGCGCGAAATACCCATCAGATGACAGGCGTATGAATCGATCTGAACAGGGTCAAAACCCAATAACATGCGGCTTGTCTGCACCGGGGTTCCGCCCTCTTCAAAATTAAGATCTCCACAAATGCTATCGACAATGGTTAATGCGGGCTTTATGATCGACGCCAGCACCGCGATTGGTTGATGCAACCCCAGTGCATGAAACCGCCGTTTGTCCGCATCCGATATACATCCCTTCAGATTCTTTAACGCACATGTCATGACCGTTTGGCAATGCCCCTTTAAAACAGGCAAGTTGATCAGATAGTCCGTGTTTAAGATGCGCTCTGATATATGGATCGTACCGACATCTGAATCGACCTTGCGATATCTGTCCTTCTTAAGATCGTATAGCGGTACGCCATAGTTATAACCGATTTGATCATATCCGCATACGGAAAATCCGGATTCCGTCCTGTCTCCGACCCACGATCCCTCCATAATGCTGATGGTGGAGATCTCGTGTGATTGAAGATACTGAATGACGCCTTCCAGAACGCCGGCATGAGTCGTTGCGCCGGACTCCGGAGGTTTTGCGACAACCAGATTTGGTTTCAGCGCGACAGAAGCGCCTGAAGAGATACCGGAGGCAACGTTTGCTGCTTCCATCATCCTAATTGTCATCTCACGAGCTTCAGTACCGTATATCTCATAGAGTCCCTTACCCATTTTAAAGTCCATATTCTTATTCTCTCTAATGATATGCCCCGTTTTATATTCCGAAAGCAATGCTTGCAAACTCGCCTGTAGAGGTATCCTCCAAAGAGTAGCCCAGACTGAATGAGAAAAAATCGATGTACACGGCAGCAATTTGTACAAAGTTTTCGATGTTATCAAATTATTTGATATTTTACGTTTACACTAATTTTTCTACCACATAGACAATTATTAAGGATACCATTCCAAAGTTTCTCTTGCTTTGGTATAATGCACCCAAGAAATGCGACACAAAAACCGGATGAATAAGTTATAATGAGACCATGAATAAGAGAACACAGTACACAGCCGAATACAAAACAAGTGTGGTGCTGCGGGTACTGCGCGAAGAAGAAACGGTGGCCGAAATCGCGGCATCCGAAGGACTCAACCCGGTAATGATCAGTCGGTGGAAAGCGGATTTTCTGGAGCGCGCCTCCATGGTGTTTGACAGAAAACCAACAGAAGCTGAAAAAGAGCTTGCCTCTGAAAAAGAACGTACCGCAGATCTTGAGCGCAAGGTTGGCCAGTTGACGATAGAAAACGACTGGCTCAAAAAAAAATCTGCGGAAGTTGCCGCCAGACGCGCGCAAATCGCTGGTCGAAAATCATGAAAAGCTGTCGTTGAGCAAACAGACGGGGCTGCTTGAAATCAACCGAACCGGCATCTACAAAAGGCCTGCTAAGGGTATTTCGGACGATAACATACAGTCTGAACCACTTTCTCCCTTATAAAACTGTTATCTCCCTTTTCTCATACCTCCGCATCCTCACACGCATCCGCTACCCCGCCATCGTCGAACCGTGCATCGCTTTTAGTCGGGGCTGGTCTCCTTCGACGCATAGATCAGATCACGCG
>JAUYTF010000487.1 GCA_030695285.1 Eubacteriales bacterium
CATGGCTATTTGAAATTATCTGGCATTTTGCGTTTACACAAAGTTTTCGACGCTACCTTGAATCATGATATGGCGTGTTATTTCGCGCGCTGTTCCAGATCGAGCAAGCTCTGTTTCATCCCTGTGCCGTAAGCGTAACCCGTCAGCGAACCGCCTGCCCCGACGACGCGATGACAAGGCACCGCGATCATGATCGGGTTCTTGTTGCAGGCCATGCCGACTGCACGCGCGCCTTTGGGGTTCTCGATTTGCCTTGCTATCTGACTGTAGGTGCGCGTTTCGCCGTGCGGTATCGTCAGTAGTGCCTGCCAAACACTCTTCTGAAACGTTGTGCCTTCCGCGCGCATGGCGAAAGCAAATTCATTTCGTTTTTTATCAAAGTACTCCTGAATCTCTTTTGCCGCCTGATTGAGCACGGGCTCTCGTTCGTTCACGGTGGGTATCTCATCTCCGCCGGAGCGCGCAAGCGCAATTGCGCACACCTCACCGGAGCGCGCAGAGACGATGAGTCTGCCAACCGGAGACTCGAAGCGAATCTGTTCCTTTGGCGTTTTGAGCGATTGTTTCACAGCACTGCCCTCCCCTGTTTCTTCTCATGTTTCTTTTTATTATAATCGAACTATGGTATACTGAGCAAAATATTGTTTGAGAAAAAACGATGGTCTTTCTGCAACGCTCGGCAAGCAGCGCAGAAAGTTCCCGTTCAGCAATCGCGTCGAAAGGAACGAACAAATATGGAAGAATCTCGCGCCAATCTCTCGCTCGAACCCGTTAAACCAACCGCAGAAGCGGAGAAAACCGAGTCGTTCGAAGTCATCGATTATCTCCGCGAACTCTTCCTGAATTCGGAAGAGCAGAAAAAGCTGGAGCAAAAAAAACTCAAGCTCATGCGCACCTGTGTCACCCTGCTCTCTGTTGTTGCGTTCGTTGTCTTCGTCAGCGCCGCGATTCTCGTGCCGCCGCTGCTCACCACGGTCTCCGAGGCAAACAAAGCGCTCGTCACTGTGCAGCAAATCGACATCAAAACCATCACGGCCAATATCGATGCGTTGACCTTGCAGGCTAATGAAACGTTTACATCCGTTGGTGAGGCGGTTCAGGTGCTTGACGCGCTCGATATGCAATCCCTGAACGACACCATCGCCGAATTAAAAACCGGCGTGGAATCCTTCTCCAAACTCGACGTGGAGACGCTCAACGAAGCCATCGCCAACCTCAACGCCACCGTTGAACCGCTGGCCAGGTTATTTGGCAAAAAATAATCTCCGCTCTCTTGCGGGCATGCGCTGCCCGCTTTTTCATGCATATTGTTGGACCTGAAATAGAAAACGAAGCAAAAGGAGACTATTATCCGTTATGGCGGAACTTCTATCCATACTCTATGTTGCTTTATTCGCCGCATCGGGCATTGGCATCAGCCGAGCACTATTCTATCGCGAAAAGCCGCTCGTGCGCATTTGGCTTGGACTCGCGCTCGGAATGGCGATGCTGCTCTGGTTCCCCGCGCTGTTTTCGTTTGCGCTGGGATTCTATCTGCCAGCGCAACTGCTGGGTCTTCTGCTTGCGTGCTTGATGGGTGCGGCGGGTTTCTTTTTCTCGCGAAAACGCTCGCTGACCGCATCGCCCTGGAGCGCGGAGGTGCCGTTTGTCATCGCAGGTGGCGCGCTGCTCACCATTTGCCTCGTGCTGCTCTCGACGCACACCATCGTGCCGCGCAACGGCGCGCTCTATGTCGGGCAGTCCACCTATGGCGATCTGGCCATGCACTTAGGCTTCATCTCCAGCATCGCAACGCAGGGCACATTCCCGCCAATGTACTCCATCTGCCCGGATCAGGCGGTCAACTATCCGTTTTTGTGCGAAAGCGTGGGTTCTACGATCTATCTCTTTGGCACGAGCCTGCGCTTTGCAACCATGCTGACGGCAAGCTATGCGATGCTGCTCGTTATTACCGGCGTGTATTGCTTCTTTCAGGAATGGCTGGGGGAATCGCGCAAATCCGTGTTTGCCATGCTGCTGTTCTTCATTGGCGGCGGGTTCGGGTTCTGGTATTTCTTCGATCTGCTCAAGGATAACCCCGAGAATCTCACGCGGGTCTTCACTGCTTTTTATGAAACGCCGACCAATTTCGTGCCCAACGGGCTTCGCTGGGTCAACCCGATAGCGGATATGATGATTCCCCAGCGCGCGCTGCTCTTTGGCTGGGCGCTGCTGTTTCCCTGCCTGTTTTTGCTGCATCGCGGGGCGATCAAGCGCGACGCAAGCGCCTTTCTCCCGCTTGGCGTGCTTGCAGGCGCGCTGCCGCTCATACACACGCATTCTTTCCTCGCGCTCGGCATCATCAGCGGATTCTATCTGATGCGTTCATTCGTGAGAGGCGAGGGCAAGGCGCAGTGGCTCGGCTTTGCGAAATATCTCGGCATCGTGCTGCTGCTGGCGTTGCCACAGCTGGTGTTTTTCACGTTCAAGCAGTCCGGCGGGTTCCTGAAGTTCCACTTCAACTGGGCGAACGAATCGGACAACTTCTTCTGGTTCTATGTCAAGAACTTCGGCCTCATCTCGCTGCTATCACCCGTTGCGTTTCTCGCCGCCAGCCGGGAGGACAAAGGCGTGGTCGGCGGAGCTGTGCTCATCTGGCTTGTCGCAGAGTTTATTCAGTTCCAACCCAACCCTTATGACAACAATAAGCTGCTCTTCATCGCGTTTGCCTACGCCTGTGGGCTCGTCGGCAGCTGGCTTTTTGACGCTAAGGATCGCCTCTCGAGGGGCGCCGCGCGCAACCGCCTGAGCATTGCGCTACTCTCCGCCATTGTTTGCGCAACGCTCTTTCTTTCCGGCGCGCTGACGCTCGGACGCGAATACGTTTCCGAGTATCAGCTCATCGACTTCGATCAGGTTGCCGCGGCGGACTATGTCAAAGAAAACGCCGCGCCGGATGCAACGTTCTTGACCTACAACAACCACAACAACTGCATCGCCGCGCTGACGGGGCGAAACATCGTCTGCGGCTCCGGCTCCTATCTCTATTTTCACGGCGTGGACTACGCCGCCCGGGAACGTGCTCTCCCGTTGCTCTATGAAGATCCGGAAACGTATTTTGACGCGCTGGGCACGCAGTATGACATCGACTATGTGTTCATCGGTTCGAGCGAACTGGCGAACTATGCCGTCGATCTAAACTCTTTCGCGGAGCATTTCGAGGTGTTTTATCAGAACGGTACGGTGACGATTTACCGCGTGAAGTAATCGATCGCAATAAAGCACGCTGCCGGGAGGCTTCCCTGGCAGCGTATTTTTGTATGCGCTATTGCATTTTGCTATCGCTTCGATCGTCGGGCGCGCGATTCACGGGTGTTTCGCTGTCTGCCGAGCCTACGTTCAATCCAGCCCCATCAACAAGCGATAAACGGGCTTGAGCAGGCGGAATCCTTCTATGATTTCATCCGCAATCTCCGGTGAAAGCGTCTTTTTCATGTTGGGCGAGGAGAAGCAGAAGGATAATCCTTTTCGATTGAGATAGGGTAAAACTCCCTCCGGCGCATCGGTAACCTTCGGGCGCTTGAACATGTCACCGACCACCTCAAACCGTTCCTGAAACTTCGGGTCGTTGACCAGTGAGAGAAACTTCTGCGGTTTGGCAAGAATATGCGGGCGAATCTCGCGCATCAGCGCGGGGTTTGAACCATACATGCCCATGCCGTAGCCATAACCTTCCCGCTCAAACTCCGCATACACGACGAGACTTTCGCTGAGCATGCCGCCGGGGCGACGAAACCCGAGCCAAGCATGGTCTCGAAACATCGTCTTGTCGCGCGAATATCGCGTGTCCCGTCGGATGCGCGATACGATGGAGGACGGGCGAATATTGAACGCCCCGTCGATCTCCTGTGCGGCGGGCGTAAGAGCGATAGCGAGATCCTTGAGCGGCTCGTAGACATTCTTTTTATAGCGTTCTTTATTCGCCTCGTAAAAAGACAACTCGTTGTTGAACGCTATCTCCCAGAAAAACTGATAAGTATCCTCGTTTAATCCCTGAAACACGGCTGTGTTACTCCTCATCGTCCGCATCATGTCGCCCGCTTGTTTTAACACGCGTCACGGGCTGCTTTTGCGCGGGCTGTGTCTTAGGCTGCTTTTTATAGTCAAACACGCGCGGCGCGGCGGCCTGCGCTTTTTGCTGCGGGTGCGGTGTGTACGGCTTTACCGCGTCGCTCACGGGTCGATAAGCAGCGTTATTTTGCTGCTCTTCTGTGTAGCGCGTGCGCGCTGTTTCCACCAGGCGCTGTGCCAGCTCGTCCGCGCGGGGTGGTTGGGGCTGACGTGGCGGTGGCGAGAAAACGACATGCGGCTGTTCCGTCGGCTTCACCTGTGGCGCAGGCAGGCGCATGGGCTCCTGCTCTGGGACAAACGGCTCTACATCCCTCACGGCAAACATCCTTTTGGTATAGCTGATTTCATCTGAGTCTGGCGCATCGTGATACACGGGCTGTGCTCTGCGCTGCGCATATGGCTCCTGCGAAAAATCATCGAACTCGTCGCCGAGATAACGGCGAGGAGCGCGCGCGCGCTCCATAGCGGTGAGCACCACCAGTATGATGAGCGAGAGCACCATCAATACGCCGAGTATGATCAGTATCTTCGAGATGCCGTCGCTGATGCCGCTGAAGATGCTGAAATTGCCGCCGCCCACGGGAACCGGCGTTGCTGTCGCTTCCGGCGCTGTTTCGGTGCCGTATGCGATCGGCATTTCATAGCTACCCAGCACACGATTGGTTCCGGTCGGATCATGACCCTTGACCGTGATGCTGAGGTTGCGCGGCGAGCCAAGCTTCAAATCGCGATCAAACGACGTTTCACCGACCGGCAAAATGTCATACTCCGCAAGCAGGCCGAGTGTGGTCTCTGTAACTTTGACGCTTGTCAGCTCAACCGAGCTGTGGTTGATGATCACGATGCGCGCGCTGACCGTGCCGGTTTCCCGCGTCCATGGCGTGATGGTCTCCGCGCGGACGGTGACGCTGATCTGCGACTCGTCCACATAAGGATAAACTTCATAGATATCTTCAGGTGCAAGATCATACGCCTGCGCAAACGGGTCTGTACCCGATAGCTTGAATTGGACCCCTCTAAGCGGCTCAGTCATCAGCGGCAAAACCACATACGAAAGGCTCCTGCTCTCGCCGGGTTCGAGATTAAAAGGCGTCTCGTTCACGGGATTGATCCGCTCGTCCGTGATCAAGATATTGCTAATGGCCTGTGTGCCGGTGTTGATCAAATCTATGGTAAACGTAACACCATTTGAAGTCGGCGTCCCCGCCTGCACGCGAAGATCGAGCTTGATCAACACCATGGTCAGCTCTAGCGGATCGAGCGAGGAAAACGTCTTGGTCCTCCCGTTGACCATATAGGTGACCAATGGCGTGCTTGTCACGCTCTCGTCACCCATGGTATAGGTGAAATCATAGGCAGTTGTGCGGCTTGCGCGGAGCGTTTCTTCCTCAAAGATCGGCATATCGCTGATGTTCTCATCGATCAGCGTGATACCCGTCATGTCAAACTTCGTCGTATTCTTGAGCGTGTAGGTGATGGTTACCTTCTCGCCGGGCTTTGCGTTGGTTTTGTCCGCTGTTCGCGTGACCGTGATGATGGGGTTGTCCGCCTGTGCGATGGTATACTGCGCCTCCTGGCGCATAGGCTCACCGTTTCTCGTCCATGTGAGCAAAAAAGTGATCGGCTTGCCGAGTTGGTTTTGGGAAACATTCAACGTCAGCGTGATATCCCTTGCGCTTCCGCTCGGAGGAATCTGCGCACCGTGCAGAATATTGTAAACCGTGCTGTTGTAGGTGATGGCCACATCCGTCATGGGATAGTCCGCGTTGTAGTTTGCAATCTCAAATGTAAACGTGACAGAGCCCGCGTCAGTCAGTTCTGTCGGGTTTGCGGTGATGTTGATGCGCGCTTC
Organism: Eubacteriales bacterium; assembly: GCA_030695285.1. Taxonomy (GTDB): domain Bacteria; phylum Bacillota; class Clostridia; order Christensenellales; family CAG-138; genus UBA7703. The sequence continues at coordinate 5,963 of JAUYTF010000487.1, forward strand.
TTCTGCGTGCGCGGTGGGGATAAAAGCAAACGATAACCCTAGCACAATGACCGCGCCGAGCAGTTTCGTCAAAAACGTACCGATAAGTCGGTTTCGCTTCATTCCCCTTCTCCTTGATCGTTTGATTTTTTCTATAGCTTTCTCAGTTTCCGGGTCACGAACCATTCTTTGTTAACCCGCTGTGACGGCAGAGTATGCTTCCAGCGATTGGCCCAGTCGTGCGATCTGCGCGCCTCCGTCCGTCCTGTCGGTGATAGCAGCAATCAGTGCGTCGCTTTCCTCCGCTGGCAACAGCAGCGAAAGCGTGACCTTTTCCGCAAACGCTGCCTCGCAGGGATAACCCCTATGACGGATCATCGGTTCTAGCAAATTGTAGGAAGAATACGACATCGTGACTGAGATACGGTCGCAGTCGCGCATCTGCACGATCCCGGCCCGCGCAAGCGCTTCGCTCGCCGCTCTGCCGTAGGCGCGGACGAGTCCGCCCGTGCCGAGCAGCACGCCGCCAAAGAAGCGAACCACTGCGCAGAGCACGTTTTCCACCCCTGCGCCTGTGAGCACTCCCAGGATTGGCGCGCCCGCTGTGCCGGAGGGTTCCCCGTCATCCGACGAGCGTGCGATGCCACCTTCGTTGAGTCGAAAGGCATAGCAGCAGTGCCGCGCGTCATAG
>JAUYTF010000490.1 GCA_030695285.1 Eubacteriales bacterium
CGGTGAAACGGACGCCTTGGAGTTTTTGCGCATCCTGAAAAAGATCGCCGAGCACCCACCGGAAGAATTTTTTGCGCACGATCCTGCATAAAAAAGACCTTTGTTGCGTCCTATGCCTAACTCCATTACTATCTAGTGCCATTATATAAAGGAGAACTACATGTTTCGTTTGCTCAAACGCCTGAAAACAGCCGAGTGGCTGCAGGCGCTCGTCAGCCTTGCGTTCATCGTTGCGCAGGTTTGGCTGGACTTAAAACTGCCGGACTATATGTCCGAAATCACGCGCATGACGCAGACCCCCGGCAGCGCGATTTCCGATATCTGGCTCGCAGGCGGCAAAATGCTGCTCTGCGCGCTGGGCAGCGTCGCCTCGGCGGTGATCGTAGGCTTCCTTGCCTCGCGCATCGCTGCCTCGTTCTGCCAACGCATCCGCAGCCAGCTGTTTACCAAGGTAGACTCTTTCTCCATGGAGGAGATCAACCGCTTCTCGACGGACAGCCTGATCACACGCTCCACCAACGACATCACGCAGGTGCAGATGCTCATCACAATGGGCCTGCAGATGATCGTCAAAGCGCCCATCATGGTGATTTGGGCGGTGAGCAAGATCGCCGGAAAAGGCCTAGAATGGTCGCTGGCCACGGGTGTTACCGTGCTGATTATGATCGCGGTCATCTCGGTGATGGTGGTGCTCGTGCTGCCGAAATTCCGCCAGATGCAGACGCTGACCGATAACCTCACCCGCGTGACCCGCGAAAACCTGACCGGCCTTCGCGTGGTGCGGGCCTATAACGCCGAGCCGTATCAGGAGCAGAAGTTTGAAATTGCCAACGCGGAGCTCACTGCTACCCAGCTCTTCACCAACCGCGGCATGGCGATCATGATGCCGATTATCTCCACGCTCATGAGCGCTCTAACCCTCGCGATCTACTGGATCGGCGCCATGCTCATCAACAGCGCGGGGCTGATGGACCGGCTCACGCTGTTTTCCAACATGGTGGTCTTCTCCGCCTATGCCATGCAGGTGATCATGTCGTTTATGATGCTGGTGTTGATCTTCGTGCTCTGGCCGCGCGCCTCCGTCTCCGCCAAGCGCATCAATGAGGTGCTGGAGACAGAGCCCTCCATTCTCGACGGAACGCGCACCGAAGGGGAAACGGGCAAGCTCGGCGAAGTCGAGTTCCGCAACGTGAGCTTCCGCTATCCGGGTGCCGCGGACGATGTGCTCGGTGACATCAGCTTCTCCGCAAAGCAGGGCGAAGTCGTCGCCTTCATCGGTTCCACCGGCAGCGGCAAGAGTACGCTCATTAATCTCATCCCCCGCTTTTACGACACCACGGCGGGCGATGTGCTGGTTGGCGGCGTGAACGTAAGAGAATACACACAGGACGCGCTGCACAACAAGATCGGCTACGTACCGCAAAAAGCGGTCACGTTCCGCGGCACGGTCTCAAGCAACATCGCCTACGGTGACAACGGGAAAACGCCCGCAATGGCGGATGAAATCGCTACCGCAATGCGCATCGCGCAGGGCGCGGGCTTCGTCGAACAGATGGAAGGGCAGTACGACGCGGAAATCGCGCAGGGCGGTTCCAACCTCTCCGGCGGACAGAAGCAGCGCCTCGCCATCGCGAGAGCCGTCTGCCGAAAGCCGGAAATCTATATCTTTGACGATAGCTTTTCCGCGCTGGACTATAAGACCGACCGCGCGCTGAGAACCGCGCTCCGGCGCGAGACGGCGGGCGTCACAAGCTTGATCGTGGCGCAGCGCATCGGCACCATACTCGATGCCGACCGGATCATCGTGCTCAATGAAGGCCAGATCGTAGGAAACGGCTCGCACAAAGAACTGCTGAAAACATGCGAAGTCTATCAGGAAATCGCCATGTCGCAGCTGAGCGAGGAGGAACTGTCCGCATGAGCGATACCAGAGAAGAATCACGCCCGAGAGCAAATGAGTACGGACGCGGCGGCATGGGCGGCGGCCCCGGGCGCGCCATGAGCATGCCCGTGGAAAAACCCAAAGACTTCAACACGACCATGAAAAAGCTGCTTGCTTACTGCAAGCGCTATATCACCGCCATTTCAATCGCGCTGGTTGCGGCGGTGGGCGGAACCATGCTCCAGATCGCAGGGCCGGATCGGCTCAGGACCCTGACCAACGAGATCATGAAGGGGCTGCCCTCATTGGTCAACGGAAAGCCCGTGCTGGACTCGATCGACATGAGCGCGATTTCCACAATCGCCCTGACACTCGCCGCGCTGTATGCGTTTTCGTTTCTGCTCAACCTCCTGCAGAGCCAGATTATGGCGATCGTCACCCAGCGCATCTCCAAGCGGATGCGCACGGATATTTCGCAGAAGATCAACCGCCTGCCGCTGAAATATTTTGACTCCACGAGCTACGGCAACGTGCTCAGCCACGTGACCAACGACGTAGATGCCATCGGGCAGACGCTCAGCCAGAGCCTCGGCACGCTGATCACCGCGATCACCATGCTATTAGGTTCGCTCGTGATGATGCTTCTCAATAGTTGGATTCTCGCGCTGACTGCGATTGGCGCAAGCCTCATCGGCTTTGTGCTGATGATGGTGATCATGAAGCATTCGCAGAAATATTTTTCCGAGCAGCAAAAAGAGCTCGGAAGAATCAACGGGCACATAGAAGAGGTTTACAGCGGCCACAACATCGTTAAGGTGTACAACGGCAGTAAAGAGGCGAAACGGGTGTTTGAAGAGAGCAATGCAACGCTCTATCACAGCGCCTGGAAGTCTCAGTTTCTCTCCGGCCTCATGATGCCGGTGATGGGATTTGTCGGCAATCTCGGCTATGTGGCGGTCTGTGTCGTCGGCTCGGTGCTGGCGGTGCAGGGAACCATCACGTTCGGGGTCATCGTCGCGTTCATGATGTATGTGCGCCTCTTTACCCAGCCGCTCTCGCAGATCGCGCAGTCGATGAACAATCTCCAGCGCACCGCCGCCGCGAGCGAGCGCGTCTTTACGCTGCTAGACGAGCCGGAGCTGGAGCGCGAGGACGAGAAGAAGCCGCTGCTAGCAAACATCGACGGTAGCGTCGCCTTTGAGCACGTAAAGTTTGGCTATTCGCCAAACAAGCCCGTCATTCACGACTTCTCCGCGCGCGTCAAGCCCGGGCAGAAGATTGCCATCGTCGGCCCAACGGGAGCTGGCAAGACCACCATGGTCAACCTCTTGATGCGCTTTTACGAGCTGGACGGCGGCGAGATTCGGATCGATAACATCCCCATCCAGCGCGTCCCGCGCGAAAATGTACATGCGCAGTTTGGCATGGTGTTGCAGGATACGTGGCTCTTTGAGGGCACGATCCGCGAGAACATCGTCTACAGCAAGCCTGATGTGACGGATCAAGAGGTCATCGACGCCTGCAAGACGGTCGGCCTGCATCGCTTCATCAAGACGCTGCCCAAGGGATACGACACCGTGCTCAACGATAAGGCGAGCCTCTCTGAGGGGCAAAAGCAACTCTTGACTATTGCGCGCGCGATGATTCAAAACGCACCGCTGCTGATTCTCGACGAGGCGACAAGCTCTGTCGATACCCGAACGGAGCGCATGGTGCAGCAGGCGATGGATCGCCTCACCACCGGCAGAACGTCGTTCGTAATTGCGCACCGGCTCTCGACCATCAAGAACGCAGACCTCATCCTCGTGATGAAGGACGGCGACATCATCGAGAGCGGCAGCCACAAGGAGCTGCTCGAAAAAGGCGGCTTCTATGCCGAGCTGTACAACAGCCAGTTCGAGGCAGCTTAAAAACACAGAGCAACACAAAAGCGCTTGGGAAAAACCCAAGCGCTTTTTTACGCGATCTTTCGTTATAGTTCCACAATGCCCTCAAAGTTCTTTTTTGCGTCGCCGGTCATAAAGACGGTCTCGTCGGTATAGCGCACCAGCAGATCCCCGCCGCGCAGGCGGACGGTGATATCCTCGCCCTTGGTGCAAAACCCGTTTTCCGTGGCGGCGACCACCGCGGCGCAGGCGCCCGTGCCGCAGGCGAGCGTCTCCCCGCTGCCGCGCTCCCAAACACGCATCTTGAGCGTATGGCCATCCAGCGCCTGCACGAACTCGACATTCACGCGATCGGGGAAGATCGGCGCGGTCTCGATACAGGGGCCGATCTTCTCGATGTCCAATAGATCAGGATAGTCGCAAAAGACCACGCAGTGTGGATTGCCCATCGAGACGCAGGTGATGTTGTATGCTTGTTCGTCGATTTCGACGAGCCGCGAGACAATCTTCTCGCCGCTGAGCCGCACGGGGATGTGCTCCGGGCGCAGCTCCGCTTTCCCCATGTCCACGGTGACGGATTTCACCTTGCCGCCGCGCACATAGAGCTTGAGGTGTTTGATGCCGCTCTTAGTTTCAATGGTAAGCTCTGTTCGATCTGTCATGCCGTTGTCGTAGAGATATTTCCCCACGCAGCGGATGCCGTTGCCGCACATCTTTCCCTCGCTGCCGTCACGGTTGAAGATGCGCATCTTCGCGTCAGCACTTGCGGACGGCTCGATGAGGATGATGCCGTCCCCGCCGATGCCCGCGTGCGCTTCGGAAAGATAGACGCTCAGCGACTCCGGCGCGTCAATCTGCTGCTCTAGGCAATCGAAGTAGATATAGTCATTGCTGGTTCCGTTCATCTTCGTAAACGGCAGGCGCATTTTCTCCGTTCGCATATGGTTGATGTCCACAAGTTCCGTGCTCTGCTGCGAGTAGAGGCTCAGCAGACTGTCCGCCAGCGCGTTTGCGGTGTCCACCGAGGTGATTGCCGGCACCGCGCGCTCGATGGCTTTTCTGCGGATCTTCACGCTGTCCCGCGAGGGTAATCTGCCCTTCGACGAGGTTGAGAGGATATAATCGATCTTCCCGCTCTCGATCAAAGTAAGAATATTATCCTCCGATGATTCATGTAACTTATCGACCTCGTTCACCTTCATTTGTGCCTTTTGCAGTACCGCCGCCGTGCCCTTGGTGGCGTAGAGCGTAAAGCCCAGCTTGAAGAACTTTCGCACCACATCGGTCATCTCCGCCTTGTCCTGATCCCGCACGGTGACGAGCAGTCCTCCGCGCCGCTTCATATTGTAGCCTGCGGCGACGAGGCCTTTGTAAAGCGCTTCTTCACGCGCTTTGCCGATGCCAAGCACTTCTCCGGTGGATTTCATCTCCGGGTCGAGCAAAATATCGACATCCGCGAGTTTTTCAAAGGAGAACACAGGTACTTTCACTGCGACATACGGCGGTGTTTTATAAAGCCCCGTGCCAAAGCCCATGTCGCTTAGCTTTTCGCCCAGCATGGCGCGCGTGGCAAGGTCTACCATCGGCACGCCCGTAACCTTGCTGATATACGGCACCGTGCGCGAGGAACGCGGGTTGACCTCGATGACGTAGATCTCATTTTCGTAGATGACGTATTGAATGCTGATGAGACCCCGTGTCTCCAGCGCGAGCGCCAGCCTGCAGGAATGATCCACCACGCGCTCGATGAGCGGGCCGTTGAGATTCCACGCGGGATAGACCGCGATGGAGTCTCCCGAGTGTACGCCCGCGCGCTCGATGTGCTCCATGATGCCGGGGATTAGGATCTCTTCCCCGTCGCAGATGGCGTCCACCTCGATCTCGATGCCCATCAAATATTGGTCGATCAAAACCGGGTTGTCGATGCCTTTTCTCAGGATAATATCCATGTATTCGCGCACGTCGTCATCCGAAAACGCAATGATCATGTTCTGCCCGCCGAGCACGTAGCTGGGACGAATCAGCACGGGATAGCCAAGCGTCTGCGCAGCAGTAAGCGCCTGCTCTTCCGTCTTGACCGTCTTGCCGCGCGGGCGCTTGATATGCAGCTCTTCCAGCAGTGCGTCAAAGCGCTCCCGATCCTCCGCCGCGTCGATGCTGTCCGCCGGGGTGCCGAGGATGCGCACACCCTGCTCGGAAAGATACCGCGTGAGCTTGATTGCCGTCTGCCCGCCAAAGGCGACTACCACGCCGTAGGGCTGCTCGGTGTGGATGACGTTCATCACGTCCTCCGGCAGTAGCGGCTCGAAGTAGAGGCGATCTGCGGTGTCGAAGTCCGTGGACACCGTCTCGGGGTTGTTGTTGACGATGACCACCTCAAAACCAGCCTGCTTGAGTGCCCAGACGCAGTGGACAGAGGCATAATCAAACTCAATCCCCTGGCCGATGCGGATGGGGCCAGAACCAAACACGATCACGCGGCGCTTGCCCGTGTCGTGCTTTTGCAGGAAGGTGCGTGCTTCGTTTTCACAGGCGTAGTCCGCGTAAAAATACGGCGTTTGCGCCTCAAACTCCGCCGCGCAGGTGTCCACCATGCGATAGCCCGCATAGAGGTGCTCTTTGACGGGTTCGCCGCTGATGCGCGCCAGCACGCCATC
>JAUYTF010000492.1 GCA_030695285.1 Eubacteriales bacterium
GTTCGCCTCCAGGCCCATGCGCTTTAACACGTCCGATTTTTGAATCTTCGGCATGTAATAGTCCAACACCTCCCGCATGTGCGAACCGGTCTTGATGATAGTCTCGGGGCGGATGCCCTCGGCAATCAGGTAGCGGCGGGCGTGCTCGGTCAGTACCAGATTGATGTCGCTCAGATGGTCGAGCACCTTGCGGTTCAGTTCTTCCGGCACTCGCTGGTCGAAACAGCGGTTACCCGCTTCCATGTGAAATACCGGAATCTTGCGGCGCTTCGCCGCAATGACCGCCAGACAGGAGTTTGTGTCACCATACAGCATCACCGCATCGGGCTGCTCTTTCGCCATGACTTCGTCGGATTTCTCGATCACGCGTGCGATGGTCTGTGCTGCGTTCTCGCCTACAGCCTCAAGAAAATGATCCGGCTTGCGAATACCCAAGTCTTCGAAAAACAGCTGGTTCAGTTCGTAATCGTAGTTTTGTCCGGTATGCACCAGAACATGTTCGGTATGTTTATCGAACTCGGCGATCACGCGACTCATTTTGATCAGTTCGGGGCGCGTACCCACGATGGTCATGACTTTAAGCATTTAGTTCATCCTTAATGAAATCCAGTTTCAACAACAGCGCTTTGACTTGCTCGACATTCAAGCGCTCGGTGTTGTGAGAGGTATAGTCATCCTGATGCGAGACCGCCTCCTCTCCCTCGCTGAAGAACTTTGCGTAATTGAGGTCGCGGTTGTCCGCCGGGATACGGTAATAACCGCCCATGTCTTTGGCGTGCGCCATCTCTTCACGCGAGATAAGCGATTCATACAATTTCTCGCCATGGCGTGTACCGATGATCCGGACTTCATTGTCTTTAGCAAAAATTTCCTTGAGCGCTTGCGCCAGATCGGCAACGGTCGAAGCAGGGGCTTTCTGCACGAAAATGTCGCCCTGCTGGCCATGCTCATAGGCATAGAGCACCAGATCCACTGAGTCTTCCAAGGACATCAGAAAGCGCGTCATATTCGGGTCGGTCACTGTCAACGGCTTGCTCTCTTTGAGCTGCGACACAAACAAGGGTATGACCGAACCACGTGAGGCCATGACATTGCCGTAACGCGTCGCACAGAATACCGTCTCACCTTCGAACTGCATACGCGCTTTGGCGACCATCAATTTCTCTGTCATCGCTTTGGAGATGCCCATCGCATTGATGGGATATACCGCTTTGTCCGTACTGAGCACCACCAAGCGCTTGACGCCATTGGCGGTC
>JAUYTF010000493.1 GCA_030695285.1 Eubacteriales bacterium
CACCGCATTGGCCGCACCGGCCGCGCAGGGCACAATGGCCTGGCTTGCACACTCGTGAGCGAGCAGGATATCCCGCGGCTTCGCACCATCAAGCGCCAATACAACGTTTTGACAAACTAACACGGCGTTTTTCCCGAGGCATCCGAAATATATTATTTCGGATGCCTCTTTCTTCATCAAAATCAGGCGTTTTGTTACATATTGGTTGTTTTCTGACTTCGCGCACTATTACATATTCGTTACTTACTCTGTTCTCGTTCTTGTACTCAGATGTTTTGGTTTAAAATCTGTTCATGCAAAGCTATTTTTTTGATTTATTGTACTTTTATCACCGTTGTTCCTGCATACAAACAGGCAATACTGTCACACAATGCAGATCGTTAATCAAGATATACCATTTTTCTGCGGGTGTATCGCTATCCGGTGGTTCGAATCACTCGTTATTATATAATTTTCTTTTTTCTTTTCACTTGTAACTTTTATGTAATAATATTTGCGTATGCTGTTAACATAAGATTGAAAGAGGTCACACGATGAAAAAGAAAACACTGCGGGCAATTCTCGTCACACTCGGCTTACTGCTGATCGCCTTTGTCGTCGTTCTGATGGGCGGCTCTCCGGCGAATAGAGCGGTTGTCGCTTCCACGCCCGCATATGAAACCCAGTCGGTCGATGCTCAAGCGGAGAACGAAACCATCGCGGATTCCGAAGTCCCGCTCGCGGCGCCGCAGACCATCGAGACGGTGCAGCTCACCGTTAACCCCGTGCAGGAAGCTGCACCTGCTGCCGAAGAGCCCGTCGCACAAGCGCCCGAAGCAAATGAACCTGTTTCCGAAGAGCCTGTCTCCGAAGAGCCTGTCTCCGAAGAGCCCGTTGTGGTTACCTCCGCCGCCATCCGCCTGCTGGAACGCGCAAACGCTCTGCTCGCGCAATACAACGCCTATACCACCATGGCGGAAAAGCGCGCGCTGCTTGAAGCAAGCAATAACAGCCTAGGCAACGATGCCATCCGCACCAAGCTCCTCGCTGATCTCGGCGGCAGCTGGGAACAGCTGGAAGCAGAAGTGGTCGCAGCGACGGAATATCAGCAGGGCAAGACGCTGCATGTGCAGGTCTACATGAGCGGTATCAGCAGCGGCTATGTTCCGGTTGTGTACACCACTCAGAACGCCGACCGCAGCGGAAACCAGTGGGCGACAAACCTCGTCTACAACGACGAAACCGCGACCTGGATGGAATACACCCAGAAGCACGCTTATAACGACAGCCGCGTTGGCTTCTATATGACACCGCTCAAGGACAACGAGGACGGCTGGGAAGAGCTCAAGGAAACCATGGAAGAAAGTCCCGTCTGGCAGCCGGTGGAAGTACCCGCGGCAGACGAAGCCCCGGCGGGCGCGGAGGGGTAAGACAACGCCGCTGAATCAGCAGCAGATGACGCCTTCCCGTCACCGCGACCAACGAAAAAAGATTTTCCTCAGAATCGTTTCTTCATCATATTTCCTCCTTTGCGAAAACAGTCCTGCGGAGCAACGGGACTGTTTTTGTTTTTGGTTTTCACGAGCGGCCGAGTGAGCAGTGACAGTCAATTTGAATACCACGGCTGTTTTTGTTTGGGTTTTCCTGCCTGCCGTTGTGTTATAATGACTGCATAACATACCCTTGCCGCCAACACCGCGGCGGAAACGGAGCAATCGATGGATAAATCGGAATCGTTAGAAAATATAGTGGTGCTGATCGACGCGGATAACGCTCAGCTGAGCAAGCTCTCGCTGATCTTGGAGGAGCTCTCCACCTATGGGCGCATCGTCGTCAAGCGCGCCTACGGCAACTGGAAGGCCAGCGCGCTGAAAAACTGGGAGGAGCAGCTCAAAACACTCGCCATCAAGCCCGAGCAGCAGTTTGCCTACACAACGGGCAAAAATGCGACCGACCTCTCGCTTGCCATTGGCGCCATGGATCTGCTGCACACGCAAATGTATGATGCAGTCGCGCTCATTTCAAGCGACAGCGACTATACGCCGCTTGCTATCCGCTTGCGCGAAGCGGGCATCTACGTCTTTGGCGTAGGAGAGGAGAAAACGCCGCTGTCGTTTCGCAACGCCTGTGACAACTTCATATTGACGCAGAACCTCGGCGACGCGGAGAAGGTTAAGCCCGCACAGACAGATGAAACGAAAATCACGAAAAAACCGGAAAAGCCGACACCCAAGACCGATCTCTCCGCCATTCACAGCCATCTGAAAACCGCCAGCGAGCGCTATCAGGACGCTGATGGCTGGGTTAACATCTCGTCGGCCGGTGGCTATCTCAAACGCGTGATGCCGGATTTTGACAGCAAGACCTACAACTTTTCCAAGCTGACCGATCTGATCAAAGCCTTTCCCAAGGTCTACGAAACCAAGACTTATCCCGGCAAAGGAACGGTGACGATCTTCGCCTACCGCTGCATCGTCTGCGCGTGAGTTTGTCACGCTGGTGAATTGATTTTCCAGAGCGGTCTGTATACTATAAAGAAACAAACATTGCAACCCGCAAGATTCGACTGCAAGGTTTTTCGATTTTTGCCCGTATACAGGAGGTGCTTTCATGAAACACACACACCAGCCCCGTAACCGGGCGCGCATTATACTATTCGTTTCGCTTGGCGCGCTGATCGTCTTTCTCGTTGTCGCGTTTTTTGCCTATGTGAGCGATCATCACCGTGCGGATGAGACCGCGCTCTCGCTGCTGAACAACAACGCTTTCATCCGGCAGGAGGGCAATCTGACGATTCTTGAGCCGGACGAGGAGAACGACACCCGCGCGGGGCTGATCTTCTACCCCGGCGGCAAGGTGGAGGAAGCGGCCTATCTACCGCTGCTGAATCTCTTGCGGGAGCAAGGCATCACCGTCGCGCTCGTGAAGATGCCGTTTCACCTTGCAGTATTTCAAATCAACGCGGCGGACAGCGTATTTAACATTGTCCCCTCCGTTTCCCGCTGGTTCATCGGCGGCCACTCGCTCGGTGGCGCAATGGCAAGCAGCTATGCGGCGGGCAATGAATCTCGCCTCTCCGGCTTGATTCTGCTCGGCGCATATCCCGTCAACGACAGCCCGATTCCCACGCTCTGCCTCTACGGCAGCGAGGATATCATGCTGGATGTAACCAAGCTCACGGGCGTTGCCAATTTGCTGAAGATCGAAGGCGGCAACCATGCGCAGTTTGGCAACTACGGCGTGCAGCAGGGCGACGGCATCGCTACGATCTCACGCGAAGCGCAGCAGGAGCAGGCTGTCGCGGCAATGCTCGCGTTTCTCGTCAACCCCGCATGATGCAGGGGCGTAATCCGCGCTACCTGCGCAAGCCCATCTCGCTCGTGCAATGACTATATGGAGGTATCATCCGCTTGGAATCGCAAAAATCCTACAGCCTGAAATCCGCGCTCTGGTTCGTGCTTCTCTTCTCGCTTGCAATCCTCGCGGCAGAGTGGCTGATCTCCCCGCTGATGGCGTCGTTTCGCGCCACACTGCTGCCGGATAGCGGCGCCGCCTGGTACTACTGGAAACTCCCGCGCCCCGAACTGCTGGCTTCCATCAGCATGTGGGTGCTGTATCTCGCGCATCAGATCACGGTTTGGGTGCTGATCGCGAAACTCAAAAACGACCCGCGTCCCGCCGCCGGAAGAATCGGCAGATACAATCTGCAGCTGCTCATCGCAAACGCGGTGTTCATCGCGCTGCATCTGGTGCAGACCGCGCTTTTTTACGATGCGCTCGCGCAGTTCGTGCCCGTGATGAGTTCACAGGGCTCGGTCATCGTCATGCTGGTGATGATGCTCATCCTGCTCAACGCGCGCCGTGGGCTGTTCTTTGGCAAGCGTGTGTATCTGCCGCCGCTGGGCGTCTCTGTTACACAGAAAGTGCATGGTTTCTACATCTCCTGGGCGGTGGTGTATACCTTCTGGTATCACCCCATGGAAGGCACGCTGGGGCACCTGCTGGGCTTTCTCTATCTCTTCCTGCTGATGGGGCAGATGTCTCTGGCGCGCACCAGCTGGCATACCAAGATCGGCTGGCTGACGTTTCTGGAGGCGTTCGTTGCGATCCATGGCGCGATCGTTGCGATTGAAGCCGCCAACGGTATGTGGCCGATGTTCTTCTTTGGATTCATGATGATGTTCATCGTCACACAGGTGTTCGGCATCCTGAAGAATCGTGTCGCCATCGCGGGGATCATCGCAAGCTACGTCGCGCTTGTGCTGGTCACCTACAGCGGCGCACTCGGTCAGTTTTTTACCGGCACACCCGTCGGCTGGGCGGATATTCACCAGATCACATGGATCCTGTGATTCTCTACGGGCTCGTGTTTGCGCTGGCGTGGCTGTTTTCGGGCATCGGCGCGCTGCTCAAAAAAAAGAAGAAGGCGTAATGCCGCAACCGCACAAAACCAAATAAATCTATTACATTACGCGAAAGAAGAAGCATATGAAGAGTTCGTTTCGGGATCTTCGCATTGTCGATAACTTCTATCAGACATCGGCCTTCTTCCCTATGCCGACCATCCTCATCTCCACGCTGAGCGAATCAGGGCAAACATCGCTGGGTTCCTACTCGCTGTGCTTTCCGTACTATGTGGCGGGCAAGGAATACTATGCCATGCTGCTGGAGAGCCGCAACAGCTCCAATACAGCGCAGAACATCCTTCGCAGCGGCACCTGCGCACTGAATTTCATCGAGGACAGCCGCGCAAACTTCAAAGAGGCGGTTCGCCTCGGCTTTCCCGGGGAAACCTGCCAAGAGAAGATGAGCGCCTGCCGTTTCACGCTCGAGGAGGGGCAGGCAGGCGGTGAAGTGCAGCGCCCGCTCGTGGTAAAGGAGGCGTATCAGGTGTTTGAGTGCACCTGGCAGAGCGATCTGGAAAACGCGCAAGATGAAAGCGCGCGCATTGGGCAACTGGAGGGCGTAGAACCGCCATACCGCAGTTTTAACGGCATCACAAGCCGTTACGGCGCGCATTTCATCCTCAAGATCGACAAGATACTCATGAAAGAACGCTTCTACAACGCCATCATCGGCGGGGTCAGCGCAAAAACCTTTCCGCGCGTGCCGGTGGACTATGGCTACCGCGACAACACGCATTTCTGGTATACGCGCTTTCGGCGCCCGTTGTCCGAGCGAATCCCTGCGGGGAAGTCTGCCGAGCTCTCAAGCGTGATCTATGCCGCGGAGCGGATGGACCCGAACATCAAGTTTACCGACGAAGCTTGCCAGTTGCTGGTTCGAGTGCCGCGCGTGTTCCTCAGGGCCGCGCTACAGGGCTGCGTGGACTGGGCAAGGGCAAACGGTGTAACGGTAATCGACGAAAGCCACATGGCAATCATCCGCGACAAACGCAGCAAAGAGAAGTGATGGATTTCTCCTG
>JAUYTF010000203.1 GCA_030695285.1 Eubacteriales bacterium
TGTGGGAAAGGAGCGCGAAATGCTGCTGCTGGAACACATCTATAAAACCTACTATGTTGGCGACGAAACGGTTCACGCGCTGGACGATGCCTCGCTGCACGTCAAGCAAGAAGAGTTTGTGGCCATCTGCGGCCCCTCAGGCTCCGGAAAAACAACGCTGATGAATGTGATGGGCTGCCTCGATATGCCGGACTCCGGCAAGTATATCCTCGACGGGGTAAACATCGCCCAGAGCACGGATAAGGAGCTCTCGTTCATCCGCAGCGAGAAGATCGGCTTCGTATTTCAGCAGTATAATCTGCTGGACTCGATGAGCGCGCTGGAAAACGTGGAGCTGCCGCTGATCTACCAAAGGCTGACACAAAGGGAGCGCATTGAGCGCGCCAAAGCCGCGCTCGATCAGGTTGGGCTGAGTAATCGCATGCAGCATCGCCCGAACCAACTCTCCGGCGGGCAGCAGCAGCGCGTGGCGATTGCGAGGGCGCTGGCGAGCAACTCCCGCGTCATCCTCGCGGATGAGCCGACGGGCAATCTCGACAGCAAGAGCGGCACGGACATCATGCGGCTCATTGGCAGGCTTTCGGAACAGGGCTATACCATCGTGCTGATTACGCACAACAACGAGATTGCGCATCATGCGCAGCGCACGGTCTATGTGCGCGACGGGCGGCTCTTTGACACATGGGAGGAGGCGGAGCATATATGACGATGTTTTTCAATTCTCTCCGTCTCGCAGTCCGCTCGACGCTGGCAAACAAGATGCGTTCGTTCTTGACCATGCTCGGCATCATCATCGGCGTGATGAGCGTAATCATACTCGTCTCCATCGTGCAGAGCACGACTAGCAGCATCACAAACGCCATCTCATCGATGGGTTCGGATCTTTTGACCGTCACCGTGACGGATGAGGATGTCATGCTCGATGTGGACGACTATCTCGTGCTGGAGGAGTATAGCGCGATACAGGGCGTTGCGCCCTATCTCACCGTGAGCAGCACCGCGCGCAGTGGCTCGATCTATACCAGCGTCTCCGCCATAGGCGTGACAGGAGAATACATGGAGATTGCGGGGCGGGACATGGAAGCAGGGCGCGCTGTCGCGGAATCTGACCTTGAATGGCGCACCTATACCGCCGTGATCGGCACAGCGGTTGCAGGCGAGCTCTACGAAAGTTACGATGTGATCGGCAAGACGTTTACGATGAGCGGGCATACGTTTACCATTGTTGGCCTGCTGGCCGAGACCGGAGCGAGTACGGATTCGCAAATCCTCATTCCGCTGACCACCGCGCAGCGCTTTGCGGACAGCACCGCGATTACCACCGCTTACGTCAAAGCCTCGTCATCCAATACTGTGGACATCGCTCAAGCGCAGACGGAATATCAGATGCTGATGCTCACGCGCGATGAAGACAGCTATACCGTATACAACATGGGTGAACTGCTGGACACGCTGGATGACGTGATGAGCACGCTCTCGCTGATGCTGGGCGGCATCGCGGCGATCTCCCTGCTCGTCGGCGGCATCGGCATCATGAATATCATGCTCGTGTCCGTTGCCGAGCGCACGCGCGAAATCGGAATCCGGAAAGCCATCGGCGCGCGCAGAAGCCACATCATGATGCAGTTTCTCATCGAGGCATGTGTGCTTTCGATTCTCGGCGGGCTGATCGGCCTTGGCCTCTCCGCGCTTGGGCTGCGCATCTTTGCGATGATTGCGGATATGACCATCGCGATGGAGTGGCGTGCGGCCATCGTCGCCCTGCTCTTCTGCATGGTCATCGGCGTGGCGTTCGGCAGCTATCCGGCCGCCAAAGCGAGCAAGAAGACGCCCATCGAGGCGCTGCAGAGAAACTAAACCTTCATTGTCCTAAAACGCGCCGAGCGCACGTCCCCGCGGGTTATGCCTGCGGGGATTTGCAGTCTGATAGACCGATGATTCAGCCAAAAGAGGAGAAAAAGCAACCCCACACTGTATTTTTGACAGTAACGCGGCGGGAGGATATAATAATTGCATCCGCTCAGCCGGCAAGCGGCAGGCGCTAGGATTGCTACGCGTTTCCCATCAAAAGAAGGAGCATTTCTGATATGACGCAATTTTCCCGTACGTTTACCATCACGAAAAAGGACAATCTGCGCTACAATTTCTTTCTGATGCAAAAGAAACTGATCGCTACCAGCGCATTGGTGTTTGTCATCATTGCGGCGATGATCGGGCTGCTCAAATACGCGCAGGGCGCGAGCATTTCGGTTTCGGTGTTAAATGCGCTGCTCATGGCGGTTTTGGGGACGCTGATCCTCGTTGCCATCAATATCATCACCACGGTGGTGCGCATGAACGGCTACTACAATCAAAAAAAGCTGACGGACTTCTCTGTCACGTTTACCACCGATAAAACTGGCATCCGTGCTACCTCCGAACGCGGGGATTCCGATCTGCCCTGGAATCGCATTGTCGCCGTGCGCGAAACGCGGAACGCGTTTTACATCTTCATCACGGAGTCGCATGCAAACGTCATGCCCAAGGATCAGTTTTCCGGCGAGTCGGAGGTTGCGGTCTTTCGAGCGCTGCTGGAGAAAAACGTGGAAGCAGCGCGCCTCAAAATCAAGCGTACATAATGTGGCTCAAGGATTCTTTCGAACGAATGAAAGGGTGCAGAAGTGTCGTATTCCGGCAGATTTACCATCACCAAACAGGACAATATTCAATACAACTATTTCCGCATGAAGCGTAAGCTCGCGGGGCTTGCGATCATGACGTTTGTTCTACTTGGCGTAATCGTCACGCTCATTCGCTACGGGCAGGGCATCACGGTGATGAATGCAGCGGGCGTCGGGCTGATTGCCGCCGTGTCCGGCGCGGTGCTGATGGTTACCTTCAATCTCGTCTCCGTCGTGGCACGCGTCAACAGGCTTTATAAGACGGGTAAGATGAGCGACTTTTCGGTGCAGTACAGCGTGGATAAAAACGGCGTGCACGCAAAAAGCGAGCGCGGGGATACTGACTTTACCTGGAAGCAGATCTACCTCGCGCGTGAAACCAGGCACGCCATCTACCTCATCGCGGGCGAAAAGCGCGCGGTGGTCATCCCCAAAGCGCAGATTACCAGCCAGAGCGAGCTGAATAACCTCCGCGCCCTGCTGCACAAGTATGTGGTTGCGGGCAGAGCAAAAGTTGCGTAACGCGAAGAAACATCACACAAATATAATTGGACGAAAGATCATCTTTGATAAGAGAAAAAATCAAAAAAACATCATAAATATCAAACCTGACATAGAACCTGTCAGGTTTTTGTTTTATACTGAGACTATGGATGATGCTTATCGGGGTAATTTATGAAAAACGACCGTCTGTTTCAAATCCTATACCTGCTGCTCGAAAGAGGCACGATGACCGCGCCGGAGCTTGCCCGCGCGCTGGAGGTCTCCGTGCGCACGATCTATCGGGATATCGACGCGCTCTCGCTCTCGGGTGTGCCCGTCTACGCCACGCAGGGGAAAAACGGCGGGGTGTCGCTGCTGCCGAACTACTCGTTTGATAAGGCGCTGCTGTCCGATGAGGAGCAGAACCAGATTCTCTATGCCATACAGAGCCTGCGCGCGGCAGAGCAGCCGGTGGACGCGCTGCTGAGCAAACTCGGCGGCATGTTTCAGAAACAGAACACAAACTGGATCGAGGTGGATTTCTCCCGCTGGGGCATGGACAGCACGGACAGCGTGAAGTTTGAGCGGCTCAAGACCGCGCTGATTGGCCGGCGCGCGCTCAAGATCGTCTACTGCTCCTCAAGCGGGGAGACGAATCGCCGCGTGATCCTGCCCCTCAAGCTCATCTTCAAGGACAAGAGCTGGTATCTGCACGCGTTTTGCCGCATGCAGGAGAATTATCGCCTGTTTAAGGTGAGCCGGATTGTGGAGATGGAGGCGCTGGACGAGCGGTTTGGCGCGCTGCCGGATGAGATTCCGCCTCTGGAGCAGAGCGTTTACGCGATGGCCATGCAGCAGATGAGCCTTTTATTTTCGCCCGCCGTCGCCTTTCGCGTCTATGACGAATTTGACTGTTCGATGATCGAAAAACAGCCAGACGGTAGCCTGATGGTCCATGTGGAGATGCCGCGGGACAGCTGGGTGGTGAGTTACCTGCACTCGTTTGGCACGGAACTGACGATGCTGGAGCCCGAAAGCCTTCGCACGCAACTCGCGGCGCACGCAAAAGCCATCTGCGAACACCACACGAAATAAAGATGGCAGACGCGTAGAACATGACAGCTCTTGTCAGGTTTAACCCGATAGAATAGCGGTATCAAATCAATCGGGAGGAACAAGGACATGGAAGAGCGTTATTGTCAGAGCTGCGGCATGCCGATGGGAGAGACGGACGAACACTATGGCACGGAGGCGGACGGAAGCAAGAGCAAAGACTACTGCACATACTGCTATGAGAACGGCGCGTTTACCGCGGACTGCACGATGGAGGAAATGATCGATTTTTGCGTGCAGCCCGTGCTGGACAATGTTCCGGGCATGACGGAAGAAAGCGCTCGCGCCATGATGAAAGAGCAGTTTCCGAAGCTCAAACGCTGGCAGGCGTAAGAGCGCCTGATCTCGATCAACCCGAAATGAAAAGGAGCATGCGCAACATGAGCAGACCCGCGACAAAGCAGGAACTTTTGACCGCTGCGAACGAGCAGTTTGACAAGCTCTGGCGGATGATTGACGCGATGACGCAGCAGGAGCGAAACGCGACGTATTGCTTTGGCGCTGAATACGAAGGAAAAGAGGCGCACTGGCGGCGCGATCAAAACCTGCGTGATGTGCTCGTGCATCTTTACGAATGGCATATGCTGCTGATCAACTGGGTCACCGCGAACACAGGCGGCAACGCCCGGCCCTTTCTGCCCGCGCCCTACAATTGGAGCAACTATGCGCAGATGAACGTCGGTTTCTGGGAAAAGCATCAGACTACGCCGTATGCGGACGCGGAAACAATGCTCAAAGAGAGCCACGCGCGCGTGATGGCGCTGATGGGGCAGTTTTCCGATGAGGAACTGTTTGCCCGCGCGCATTTCTCCTGGACGGGCACGACGAGCCTTGGCGCCTACTGCGTCTCCGCAACGTCAAGCCACTACGACTGGGCGATGAAGAAGATCAAAGCGCATCAAAAACTCAGCCGCAAATAGCTTATGTGCCAAAGGCATGCTAGGCAGCGCAGGAGGGAAATAATCTAAAGGAGAAAACGCGTGAAACCACCCGACGTTATCGATGTTAGCATGCTCGCCCCCTGCGGGCTAAACTGTATGCTCTGCTACCGGCATCTCGGCAAAAAGCCCTGCCCGGGCTGCCGCGCGCGGCAAAGCGAACCGGACGATTATCAGCGCAAGTGTATCATGCGCGCCTGCGTGATGGAGCGCGGATTGTTCTCGTGCGCCGACTGCGCGGATCGTCCATGCAAGCGGGTGAAAGCGTTCGGCAAGCGATATCGCGATGGATACGGGGTCGATCTCGCCGGCGATGCCGCGAGGGTGCGCGAAATCGGCGCGGAGGCGCTACTGCGCGAACAGATTGCGGCGCACACTTGCGAAGATTGCGGGCATTTGATCAACCTACACGACGGAATTTGCAGCGGCTGCGGGCGGCAGCATCCAATCGGTAAAGGGAGGACACACATGTGACCTGGTTTGAAGCATATCCGAAAGAGCAACAGCCCTCATTGCAGGAGATAGAGCGCTTTATCGCGAGCCCGCTCTGGAACGGGCTTTGCAGTTGGACGGAATCGACCTATACCATTGTCCCGAAGGCGGAGCACAGCACCTGTAGCGGCGCGCCGGGCTGGAATGTCAAGTACAAAAAGGGCGGACGCGCGCTCTGCACGCTCTATCCTGACCGGGGGCAGTTCACCGCGCTGGTCACCGTCGGCACAAAGGAAGCGGCGGAGGCCGAGCTGCTTTTGCCCACCTGTACGGATTATATCAGGGAACTTTTTGCGCGCGCGCAGTCGCTCAACGGCGGGCGATGGCTGATGATCCGCGTGACCGATGAGCAGGTGTTGGAGGATGTGAAAAAGCTCATACGCCTGCGCGTCGCACCAAAAGAGTAGTTTTTTCGCGAAAAGTTCTCCAACGCTGAAGCGGTTCTTTGCTATAATGTAAGCAAAAACGCAGGGGTGCGCGGTGGAGCAAATGGAGATTCGAAATTATCAGGAGTATACAACTGCCCTATTGCAGGCCGGCTTCTCTATGGGCGGTGGCAACGACGAGGGTATATTCGCGCTGATTCCGTGGAGCTGGGATGAAACCCCGCCGTATGATACGCCCGTGCGCTGGCACACGGGCGAGCCGGACACAGATCCTTGGGAATGGCGCATGCGTGTGCTGGACGAGCGGAGCGACATCGCCTACGGCAAAGTCTTTTTCAAAAAGAGCGGGTTTTACACGCGCGCGTGGGCGTCGTATTTCCTCGCGGCACGCCGGGGCAAAGAGGTGTTTGAGAGCGCGTATGCGGACGGAACCCTGAGCCATGCGGCAAAGAGAATCTACAATGTGGTTCTAGAATATGGCACATTGCCGCTGCACGCGATCAAGCAGCTCGCTTCATTCGGCGCGGAGGAAAAGAGCCGTTTTGACAGCGCGCTGACGGAGCTGCAGATGCGCATGTTTTTGACCATGTGCGGCAGACAGCAGAAACTCTCTCAGAAGGGCGAGGAATACGGCTGGTATTCCACCGTGTTTTGCACGACGGAGCAGTTCTGGGGCGAAGAAGTTTTTGCAACAGCTACGAAGATAAAAAAAGACGACGCGATTCACGCCATCACAGAGCAAGTGATGAAAATTAATCCACAGGCGGAGCAGAAGAAAATCCAGAAGTTCATTATAGGATAAAGCGTATTACGCGCAACACAAAAGCGGGCTTTCGCCCGCTTTTGTGTTGGAGTTGTTGTTGCATCGGAAGCGCGTTCGGTCAGCTGCGTTACTCAAAGACCAGGTAACTGACGTAGAAGGATG
>JAUYTF010000498.1 GCA_030695285.1 Eubacteriales bacterium
AGCTAGTAGGTTTTGAGGCAATTCTGTGCATAAGAATCATTCTCAAGATATGCAAAAACCGCCCGAATTGGGCGGTTTTTTACTGGTTGCGGGGATTGGACTTGAACCAATGACCTCCGGGTTATGAGCCCGACGAGCTACCAACTGCTCTACCCCGCGACGAACGTCTTTCAACGTGCAAAAAGTAATATATCACACGTGGTGAGCAAAGTCAACCCCAGTTCATTGCCCGCCGTGAACGAAAGATACCGCGCACCGAATAAAACGAGTCTTTCGATTTAAGTCTTGCGAAAACAGGCTCTGTCTGCAATAATAGAAGGAGCATTTCTCTGTATTCCGGCGCGCGGGGCTTACTCCACTTCTTATTCACCGCGACGCTAAATAAAAGGAGGGATACCACCCGCATGGCTTGCGGTGCAGCAGTGTGGAGACCTGCTGTAATGCGACTGTCTATTTTTTCGGACGGTTGCGAGTCGGGCGATGAGCGAATGCTGCGCCTGATGAAGCCGAATAATTATGGCAAACGTTACACTCAAGAACATCAAGAAGGTCTACGACAAAAGTGTGGTCGCGGTGCAGGAGTTTTCTCTTGAAATCGCGGACAAGGAGTTCGTCGTGCTCGTCGGGCCGTCCGGCTGTGGCAAGTCGACAACTCTGCGCATGATCGCCGGTCTGGAGGAGATCACCGAAGGTGAGCTCTACATCGGCGACAGACTCGTCAACGACGTCGCACCAAAAGACCGCGACATCGCGATGGTCTTCCAGAACTACGCGCTCTACCCGCATATGACCGTGTATGAAAACATGGCATTCGGGCTCAAGCTGCGCAAGATTCCCAAGGCTGAGATCGACGAGAAGGTCAAAGAAGCTGCGGAGATCCTCGGTATCACCGAGTATCTGCAAAGAAAGCCCAAGGCGCTCTCCGGCGGTCAGCGCCAACGTGTCGCCATCGGCCGCGCCATCGTGCGCCATCCGCAGGTGTTCCTCATGGACGAGCCGCTGAGCAACCTCGACGCCAAGCTGCGCAACCAGATGCGCGCCGAGCTCATCAAACTGCGTCAGAGCGTCAACAC
Organism: Eubacteriales bacterium; assembly: GCA_030695285.1. Classification (GTDB taxonomy): domain Bacteria; phylum Bacillota; class Clostridia; order Christensenellales; family CAG-138; genus UBA7703. The sequence continues at coordinate 1,074 of JAUYTF010000498.1, forward strand.
CACGTTTGTGTACGTCACCCACGACCAGACCGAAGCCATGACGCTGGGCGATCGCATCGTCATCATGAAGGACGGATACATTCAGCAGATCGGCAACCCGCAGCAGGTGTTCAACCATCCAACAAACCTGTTTGTCGCGGGATTCATCGGCTCACCGCAGATGAACTTCTTCGATGCGGAGCTCTCCATCGAGAGCAGCCGTTATGTCGTCCGCCTGGAAGGCGCAGTCATCGACATGCCTGAGGAAATTCAGAAGACGCTCAAAGCTAAGAACGAGCAGCCCAAGAAGATCATCCTGGGCATTCGCCCCGAGCACATCGTGCTGACGAACGCCAGCCACAAAGGCGCAATCTCCGCTAAAGTGGATGTGTCCGAGATGATGGGCAGCGAGCTGTATGTCCACGTCACCGCGGTTGGTAAGGAATGCGTTCTGCGCATCGCAACGATCGACCTGCCCGCGGAAAACCGGCGTGGGTTCAAGTTTGGCGATCAGCTGCATTTCACGTTCGATGGTGCATTGACGCACATCTTCAATCCGGAGACGACGCTCAACCTGCTGTAATCGAGCATCACACACACGAGCGCTCCCGCTTTCTCGGGGGCGCTTTTTTGCACGGTAAAATATGGTTTCCGATGAAAGTTGCAAATCCTTTGCGTAACCGTCTGTTCAAACACGTTATCTTTTGCTAGAATAATGAGTGAGAAGACCGCCGCATGAGCGACGTGATCCGGAAAGGAAACCAAATAGATGCAGATAGATGCAAGGGGCAAGGCCTGCCCGATGCCGGTGATGCTGGCAAAGAAGGAACTCGACGGCGGATGCAGTGATTTGAAGGTGCTGGTCGATAACCGCACAGCGGTGGAAAACCTCACGCGGCTGGGCAACTCCGCGGGGATGACTATCATCACCGGAGACGCGGCGGATGGCCTATTTGTGCGGCTCACGGGCGAGGCCAAGCCGGTTGAAAACCCGGTGATTGCCTGTCCAACCACGGGCAGCGGATATGCCGTGTTCATCGGCAAGGACGTTGTCGGCACGGGTGAACGTGAGCTGGGCTATAACCTGATGAAGATGGCGCTCTATACGCTCGCGCAAGGGGACAGCATGCCCCCCGCGCACATTCTCTTTATGAACGACGGCGTGAAGCTGCCTGCGGGCGACGAGCAGCAGGTGATCGACAGCCTCAAGACGCTTATCGAAAATGGATGCATCGTGCTGGTTTGCGGCACATGCCTGAATTTCTATGGCATCGCGGATCGGCTCAAGGTCGGCATCGTGAGCAACATGTATGATATTCTCAGCGCGATGCAGCGCGCGGACAAGGTGATTTCGTTATAAATGGAAGGCTATTGGCTCTTTGCGTTTGACTCGCCGCACGCAGCAATACAGGCGCAGCGGCTGCTTTCCGGTTGCGGCGCGGTGGTGATGCCAACGCTCAGGAGCATCACCGCCAGCTGCGGTATGTCCCTGCGCCTGCGGGATGAGGCGATTGAGGAAGCAAAAGGGATCATGCGTGCGTCGAACATCGACCCCGCGCTCTACCGACTGTATCGCGTGGAGCAGGAGGGGAAAGCGATTGACTGCACGGAAGTAGCGCTGTAAAGATTCGCCCGCGCATTCTTGCAACCGTTTAACCCTCAAAACCCGCCAAATCGGCGGGTTTTTCTCTTTTCGGGTATACTCTTTCCGATATAGTAGTTACCTCCAAAAATAGATGTAAATATTTTTGAGAGATACCTTGACAGGCGAGGTATATATTGTTAAGATATACCTGCAAACGGAAAGGAGGTGCGCCATGTCCGTTGCATCGGAATTAATCCGTGGGAATACGGAAACGATCATCCTGGCGCAGCTGATGAAAGGCGATGGCTATGGTTACATGGTCAACAAAGCGATTTTAAACCTGACGGGGGGAAGGTTTGAGCTCAAGGAGGCAACGCTGTATACAGCGTTCCGCAGGCTTGAGGACGCGGGCTGCATCGTCTCGTACTGGGGGGACGAGACGACAGGCGCGCGGCGCAGATACTACTCCATCACCGACCTAGGAAAAGAATCGTATCGGCTGCGAAAAAAGGAATGGGAGACTGCAGAAGCAGTGATTGACAAACTATTGGCTGAAGGAGAAAAAGGGGGATCCAAATGAACGAGAAATTGAGACACTACATCGACGACCTTTTTGCAAACGCGCCCTCTACGGTTCGCGCGGTTGAACTCAAAGAGGAACTGTATCAGAACCTCACGGATAAGTACAACGACCTCATCGCCGAGGGAAAGAACGAAGAGTCCGCTTTCAATATCGCAATTGCGAGCATTGGTGACGTGGACAGCCTCATCTCCGGCCTGACCGGCGAGAAGCAAGCGGCAAGCGAAGCGGGAAAGAAGCGCTCAGCATTGATCACTGCCATCGCGATTGCGCTCTACATCCTCTGCCCGGTGCCGGTCATTCTGATTCAGAATGAAATGGGCGTCATGGCGCTATTCCTCTTCGTTGCGGTTGCCACCGCGCTGCTCATCTACGACGGCGTCACCCGCGAGCGCTACGTCAAGGCGGACGACACCATGGTGGAGGAGTTTAAGGAGTGGAAGCAGAACCACAAGCAGAAAAACAAGGCCACAGAAGCCATCGTCGGCTCTTTCTGGCTCATCGCCGTGTGTGTTTACATCGTCGTGAGTTTCATGACCGGAGCCTGGCACATCACATGGATTATCTTCTTGATCGCGGCTGCGATATCTTCGCTGATCAAAGGGTTGTTCATGCTCAAACAATAATGGGGGAAAGAACACTATGAGAACAGCAGGTATCATTCGAATCATTGTCGGCCTCGTCATTGCGGTGCTGCTCACCGCGATCCTGGTCGTACTGCTCACCGGCAACAACATACTCAGTCGTTTCGGTTGGAATGACGGCTGGATCAGCCGCTTCACCGATCGCAGCACTTTTATGTCCGGTGGCGTGAATACAGACAGCGACGAAATCATCGTTTCGGACGAGGCGCGCGTTGCAGCGGGCTCCGTCCAGAAAATCAAGATCGACTGGGTCGCGGGCAGCGTGAATCTGCGCGTCGGCACAGGCAGCGACATCGTGTTCTACGAAACGTCCTATCGCAATCTGACCGAGCGGCAGATGATGCGCTATATGATCTCAGAAAGCGGCACATTGCAGATTCGCTATTGCGATGATCTGGACAACATCTTCAACTGGTTTAGCTTTGATGCGAACATGCCCTCCAAAACTCTGACGATGGAAGTGCCCGCCTCTCTCATCGGCCTGTTGGAGAATGTTGAGATCGACACTGTGTCAGCCAACATCGACCTCTCCGGCGTGTTTGGTGCCAAGACCGAGCTCTCCACTGTATCAGGCGGGATCCGCTGCGCGGATATTGCGAATGCCGATCTGAAGCTCTCCTCTACGAGCGGCACGATCATCTGCGAAAACACAACGGCAACAGAACTGGATATCGACAACATCAGCGGCAGCGTCCGCATCGAAGGCGAGTTTGAAAAGATCGACGTGGACACCGTCTCTGGCAGCGTTCGCATTGCCGTTGCCACTGCTCCCAAGAGCATCGAAGTAGACGGCGTGAGCGGCAGCATTACCGTTGCCCTGCCGGAAAACGCAGACTTTACGGCGAGGCTTGACTCGGTCAGCGGCTCCATCTCCTGTGCGTTTCCCGGTACGCTTGGCAGCAACCGCGTGGTCGTCGGTGACGGCAGCGCAAACTATCGCTTCAACACGGTCAGCGGCAGCGTAAACATCGAAAAGAACTAAAGACTCAACAGAACAAAGCGTTTGCACGCCGGCGGGAAACCGCCGGCATTTTTTGCGTTGCCATCGTGCGCGCGGCGTTGCCATCAGCCTACTGAAAATGATATAATCAGACAACATTTCGATTGACTTTGTATAATAAGGCAAATGAGGGGGGGATAGTATGACGATTGTTTGGAGCATTCTCGTGGTGCTGATCATAGCGTTCGGGCCGCGTGTGATGGTGCTTTTATCGAAGCGGGTTCGCATACTGGGCATACTAGGCCCGGTCTTTCTCTGCTATGCAAGCGGTATTCTCCTGAGCCTCGTGATACCACAGACCAAGATCGCCATGGATATTTCTGAGATTCTGGTGCCCATCGCCATACCGTTGATCTTGTTTTCTGCGGATCTTTCCAGCGTGAAGCGGCTCGCAAAACCCATGCTGCATTCTTTCATCCTCATCGCAATCGCTGTTTCACTGGTTGCGGGCGTCTCCTACCTCGTCTATCGAAACATCATGCCGGAGGCGCATAAATATGCCGGCATGATCGTCGGCCTCTACACCGGCGGCACACCGAACCTGATGGCAATCGGCTCGGCGCTCTCGGT
>JAUYTF010000500.1 GCA_030695285.1 Eubacteriales bacterium
TACCGCACATCCCGCGCTAAATCGGATTTTGTACGGCATTTCCTTCGTCTCATTGAACGCCACCGTGTTTTCACGAATTCTTAGCAACATCATCTGAAGTGTTTCGTCATTGTCGATATCTGTTAGAATTACAAATTCGTCCCCTCCATAGCGCGCTAGAAAATCCCTTTTGCGTATGCTTGACTGCAGAATCACAGACGCATCTTTCAGCGCGTCGTCGCCCGCGACATGCCCGTATGTATCGTTTATCGCTTTAAAGTGGTTGATATCAAGTAGGATGCAAGACAGTGGGCGCCCTTCCCTTGCCATACGCACTCGATCCGCCAAATGAATATCCATCTGCCTACGATTAAATACACCAGTAAGATGGTCCAAATATACATGATCATTCTGAAGGTTCGTTTGCGCTAAAAGAATCGAAATCGTGATGCTACTCCAAATGACGGCCAACCCGTAAAAGAAAATTTGAGCCGCAGCGCTCAGAAGAGCAATGATCGAAAAAATCGTGATCATCCACATGCTTTTCTTCGAAATTCGACTTCTATGGATCCAAACAGAAATAGCTGAGGTGATGAGCGGCAGAATCGACAGTACGGCAAGTATGGGGTACCAAGGGCCTCGTTGATAAATCTGGTTTTGGTCGAAATAGAACATAAGGTTCGATAAGGGAGTTGTAATAGTCAGCAATGCGCAAATCACTATGGGGATGCCAAAAATTATCATTAGCTTTCGCAAAGAATTTACATCGTGGAAAATTTGGCTCTCTACATATAGTGACCAAAGAAAGGCCGGCACGGGCGTCAATAGGAACAGGAAAACTGTAATAATATAATCAATAATGATCAGCAGATGCATCGTTGATCCATCAAGCATCCAAGTAAGCGATTCCAGAACGAGAAGCGAAAGAACGCTTAAAATCAACCATCGAAAAATTCTGTTATGAAGCAGACGCTTCTCGCTGATAGCTCTGTTTGCAAAATACATCACGATGCAAACAGCAGCCATGAATATGTTCAAATCGATTCTAAGAAAAACCTGCATGGCTCACCTCATAATATTGAATCGGTTGTCGTTTAGAAGCAACAATGAAAACCAGGCTCAATCGCAAAGAATATGAAAGAATATGATATTCAATTTGTTATTATAATATCACAATCCTTATCCAATTGGCATTATTCAAGCCAAACGTGTAGACTGTTTCGTGCTACTTATAATCCCACCGGCATAATATCTTCGATAGAATACTCTGTCTTCACGGAAGCGATCCCATGAAACTGTTTGTAGATCTCCCACTGGTCTAAAAGAGCGCCAAGGGGCATGAGCCAAACCTCGCGCTCTGATCGCCCCAGCAGCGTCACCCCGTAGAAGATCAGTCGGGCAAACAGCTCTTCGTCGTTTGCCCGACCTGTGCGTTTTTTGAGGGTTCCTCCTCGCTTTCGACATGGCGCTTCGTTCCCTTGACCATCGCTTCCATGATCGCGGTCTTGTAGCCGGACAGATCCAGCGGCGTGGTGAGCAGCTCAACCGCTTCCTCGGTCAGAAGCGCGCGCTTATCGTCCGGCTCAAGCAGGTTGTGCACAAGCGTGCTTTGATTCGCGAGCAGCGTGATCAGCCAGACTACCTCGTCCAGCGCGAGCTCAAAGTTCTCCGCCTTCATGAGCTTGTCGCCAAGATGCTCCAGCCCTCCGTAGCGTTTGGCTATCTCCTTTGTCGCGCGGGTGGTCAGGAGCATCTCATACTCTCGGTTGCCAATTTGGATCGTAGCGCCTCTGTCGTTTTCCATTTGCTTAACCCTCCGCCGTGAATGTCGGCTCGTAGACTTGCGTATACCAGCCCGAGATCGTCGCCGCCGGTACGCTCGCATCGTCCTCGTTGACTTCACACTTCCAAGGATGCTTTCCCTGCCCGTCCAGCTTATTGCGGCGGATGATCGTTCCTTCGATCGACGGGGTCGAGAACGTGATGTTGTCGCCCTTGGTCGACAAGTTGGTCGAAGGGATACCGAAGATCACACGATAAATCCAATAGTATCGGTATCTTCCGTTGCTCTTCTTCGCGCGGAACCCGATCGCGACCGGCTGACCGCCGTTTTCGCTCTGGGATACCAGCACTTTGTTGTCATCGATCTGTGAACCGGTTAGATCGCTTGCCACCGCCGCGCCGATGTTGTCAATGCCCAGCGACAGCGTGCCGCTCTTAAATTCCTTAACCACCTCGGCCGCGCCGTCATCGGCGTAGAGGGTCGCTTCGTTGATATCGATCGACAGCTCCGCAGACATCGCCTTGGCGAGCGACACGGGCGTAGCGTACGCTTCATCGCCGTTCGTACCCTCTGTAATCTTCGCGTAAAATAGTCTGTCCAACCCGATGGTTGCCATTTACAGTTCCTCCTGTTCATATTCATGAGCCACGTCAAGTGAAAAATGGTGAAAATTTGTTCCCTCTTCATACCCGATATATCGCCGCTCCGTCACCAGAAAGCCCGCCGACAGGAGCATGCGCACGAGCAGATCCTTTGCAGCGCCAGAGTTGCCCTTTGAAAAGAGCGACTGCCGCGCCTCTTCGATATTCATGCCCGGCGCATCGTCGGTAA
>JAUYTF010000205.1 GCA_030695285.1 Eubacteriales bacterium
CTGACCGATTTGACGCCGGAGCAGGCGCAGGCATATCAGGAACGAAACGAGAGTCTTTTAAAGAACGAGTTTGTCAACTCATACCAGACGCTCTATGACGGCCTGAACGACTTACGAAAATACTGCCGTACCTATGAGGAAGCCGCCAAGTACAGCGATCTGCAAAAAGAGTATTTCGAATACAGCATGCAATCAAGCGGGTGTAACTATATCTCGGTAGCAGAAACATTAGAAATGCTCAAGTACGAGCTGAGTTATCTGCTCTATGAGTATGTTCGTATCATCGATGAAAACCCTGATATCTTCGATCAGGAAATCAATGTGACCAGCGGCAGCATGGAGGAGGATCTCGCATACCTGCAATCCATCATTCAGCCGTTTTTGCCTGCGTTGCCGGAGCATGATCTCAAGCTCAGCGATGTGCCGCAAGAGCTGCAGGATCAGTTTTCGCCCGCGGCTTACGTCATCCCCTCGATGGATGACTGGAAGGATAACACGATCTTCATCAACACCGCTTCGCCTGACTCAACGCTGCTGCTGACGCTTGCGCATGAGGGCTATCCGGGGCATATGTATCAATACATCTACCAGCGCAGCATGGACAATCTTGGCCTCATGCAGCGCACGGTAAGCTTCGGCGGGTATGCCGAAGGCTGGGCGCAGTTTTCAGAATTCTTAACCGTGGAGAATCAGACCAAATACGATCAGGATTACGTGCGGTTCAATTTTGTTTACAGCCAGTTTGCAAACTCGATTCTACCCGCCATTATCAGCATCCTTGTCAACTATTATGGTTACACGGATGAAGCGCTGGAGAACGCCATCTCCGGTCTCGGGCTCGAGGGCGAGTACGTCGCGTCGATCTACTATAATATGGTGATTGATCAGCCGTACTACTTTTTTGAGTATGCCATCGGTTACTGCCAGATGGCGCAGCTCTATCGTGGACTGAAAGAGGAACTGGGCGACAGCTTTGATCTGAGCGCGTTTTTAAAGACGTATCTCGATCTTGGCCCGAGCAATTTTGAACTGATTCAGGAGCGCATGGACGTATGGGCGGATGGATTGCTGCAAGACGCCGCATAATCGCTTGACAAAACCGAATTATTCCGCTAGACTGACGACAATTGATCGATATCATATCGGCTGTGAAGATGAGGAGTACGCAGATCCATCGCACAAGAGAGACCGCCCGCGTGCTGGGAGGCGGTTTGCGAAACGGATGCAGAAGGTCGCATCGGAGCCGGAAGCGTAAAGCAGAGCGAGCTTAGCGTTTCCCGCCGCTTCCACGTTACGGAAGAATGAGAGGAATGTATTCACTTATATGAGAGTACATTCAACAAAGGTGGTACCGCGAGCGTCCGCTTCGTCCTTTGGCGAAGCGGACGCTTTTTTTTTTTTCGAATTTGATAAAAAATTAATGATATTAGCAGGGAGAGAAACAACATGCGCCCCGAAATGGAAAAAACCTACGACCACGCGCACGTGGAAGGCACGCTCTACAAAACATGGGAAGAGCGCGGCTATTTTCGCGCCCGCCCCAACACCGGAAAACCGCCGTATACCATCGTGATCCCGCCGCCAAATATCACGGGCAGACTCCATATGGGCCACGCCATCGACGAGACGTTGCAGGATGTGCTGATTCGCTACAAGCGCATGAGCGGCTATGAAACGCTCTGGATGCCGGGCACCGACCACGCCTCGATTGCAACAGAAGTGAAGATCGTCGAGGAGATGGCTAAAGAAGGCATCACGAAAAAGGACATCGGGCGCGATGGTTTCCTCAAGCGCGCCTGGGCCTGGCGGGACGAATACGGCTCCACCATCGTCAAGCAGCTTAAATATCTCGGCTCCTCGTGCGACTGGGAGCGCGAGCGCTTCACCATGGACGAGGGCTGCAGCAAGGCTGTGACCAAGGTGTTTGTGAGCCTCTATCACAAGGGGCTGATCTACCGGGGCGATCGCATCATCAACTGGTGCCCGGACTGCAAAACCGCGCTCTCGGACGCCGAGGTGGAATATGAAGAGCAGCACAGCCACCTCTGGCATGTGCGCTATGACGCGCTGGACAAGAGCTATTCCATCACGGTTGCCACCACGCGCCCGGAGACCATGCTGGGCGACACGGGTGTTGCCGTAAACCCCGAAGACCCGAGATATAAACACCTGATCGGAAAAACCGTCATCATCCCTGCCGTGGGTCGAGAGATCCCCATCGTGGGCGACGAATACTGCGAGATGGAGTTCGGCACGGGCGCCGTGAAGATTACACCCGCGCACGATCCGAACGACTTCGAGGTCGCCATGCGGCATGGGCTGCCCGTTCTGCGCGTGTATACCGACGCGGGCTATATCAACGAAAACGGCGGCAAGTTTGCTCGGCTCGAGCGCTTTGCGTGCCGCAAGGCGATTGTCAAGGAGCTGGAAGAGAGCGGCAACCTCGTCAAGATCGAGCCGTATGCGCACAACGTCGGCACCTGCTATCGCTGCCACAACACAGTGGAGCCCATCGTCTCCAAGCAGTGGTTTGTGGATATGAAACCGCTCGCCGCGCCCGCCATTGAAGCCGTGCGAAACGGCGAGGTGCGCTTTGTGCCGGAGCGGTTTGAGAAAACGTATTTCAACTGGATGGAACATATCCGCGACTGGTGCATCTCGCGCCAGCTCTGGTGGGGGCACCGGATTCCCGCCTACCATTGCGACATCTGCGGCAAGATGGTCGTTTCCGAAGAAACGCCGGACAAGTGTCCAGACTGCGGCGCGCCGGTCAGGCAGGATGAGGATGTGCTGGATACGTGGTTCAGCTCCGGCATGTGGCCATTTTCCACGCTTGGCTATCCCGAAGAGACGGAGGAGCTGAAGTATTTTTATCCCACCAGTACGCTTGTGACGGGCTACGACATCATCTTCTTCTGGGTGGCGCGCATGATAGTGTTTGGCTATGAGGTCATGCATGAGCGCCCGTTTGAGACGGTCTATGTCCACGGCATGATGCGTGATAGCCAGGGTAGAAAGATGAGCAAGTCCCTCGGTAACGGCATCGATCCGCTCGATGTCATTGAAAAACACGGCGCGGACTCGCTTCGCTTCTCGCTGCTTGCCGGAAACTCCGCGGGCAACGACATGCGATTTTATTGGGAAAAGGTGGAGGCTGCACGCAACTTCTGCAACAAGGTCTACAACGCTTCCCGCTTTGTGCTCATGGGTACGGACGAAAACGCGTGCGAGCTGCCCGCAGAAGACAAGCTGGAGATCGCGGACAAGTGGATACTCAACCGCCTCAACGAGATCATCAACGAGGTGACAAAGAACCTCGATAGTTATGAGCTCGGCATGGCCGCGCAGAAAATCTACGATTTCATCTGGTCGGAATACTGCGACTGGTACATCGAAATTGCCAAATCCCGCCTCTATGGCGAGAGCGCCGAGGAGAAAGCCACCGTCAGTGCGGTGCTCATCCACGTGCTCAAGGCGAGCCTGAAGCTGCTGCATCCGTTTATGCCGTTT
>JAUYTF010000505.1 GCA_030695285.1 Eubacteriales bacterium
CTAGCGCTTCGAGCGAAACGCCGCTGGGAAACGGCAGCCCCAGACGAACGCCGACGCGATCGACAAACTGACCCGCGTGGAGGTCTTCACTACCGCCGATGCGCTCAATTTCGCCGATCAGGCCGCGCTCACTCCGCACAAGCAGCAGATCCGTTGTGCCGCCGGAGAGGTGCATCGCGAGAAACAAAGATTGGCTGAAGCGTTCCTCCTGGCCCAGCAGCGCGGCGCGGACATGCCCCGCCTGATGCGTGGTTTCGAAAAGCGGCACGCCAAGCGAAGACGCGATGGAAACCGCGGCGAGCTTGCCCGCGAGAAACACGGGCATATAGGATTTCTCCGCGCCCGTGGGCTTGCTGCTCACGGCGACTGCGGCGATCGATTCACGATCGACAGCGCCGAGCATCGCTTCGATCAGCGGCGGCAGGTTGCGCACATGCTGAAAGACCGCGTCGCTCTGACGCAGCCCCCGCTCGCCCAAGGGCACAGAAAGCATCGTTCTCCGCTCGAAAACGATGCCTTCGGTTGAAACACAGGAAACGGACGTCGTGTAGTTGCTGGTATCGACGCCGAGGAACAACCCGCTCACGGAGAGACGATCTCCTTTGCGACGCTGCCGAGGATGCCGTTGACGAACGCATAGGAGCGCTCCCCACCGTATCGTTTGGCAAGCTCGACCGCCTCGTTGATGGCGGCGCCGGTCGGCACGTCTTCTTTTCGATAGAGCATCTCGTAGATCGCCACGCGCAGAATGCTCAAATCCACCCGCGCGATGCGATCGATCATCCAGTCCTTGGAGTAGCGGCTGACAAACTCGTCGATCTGCACTGTATGCGCGTGTACGCCTTCGAGCATCTGGCTGACATAGAGAAGGTCCTCCTCGTCCAGCGTGCCGAGCAACTCGGCTTTTTCGCAGACGTGTTCGGGGGTATCCTCTCCGCCCAACAGATTGGAAAAGTGCATCATCATAGCGACTTCGCGCGCGGTAGTTCTGCTCATGTTAACAGTATCCTAGTCTTTGTTGATAGAGTTTTCTCGGA
>JAUYTF010000506.1 GCA_030695285.1 Eubacteriales bacterium
GATGGCGCAGAATGAGCGCGGATTTTTCTTCGACGGTTATGGGCGCAGGTTCCTTTAGCGCAAGCGCAAGCGCCGGCCAGAAGCGGTTTTGCGGGTGCGCGTAATAAAACGCCTGCTCACGCGATTTTGGCGAGGGCATGGTGCCAAGGATGAGGATTTCGCTCGCTGCCGAGACAATCGGGGGAATGGTATGAAGGACACGTTCCATATTGAGAAGCGTAACGCAAATCCGAGATGATTTCAACAACTATACAGGGAGTATTTAGCACAACAAACACGATGCGAGTGTTTTCTGTCCGCGCAATCGCGTGCTAACCACAGCGGCGGTTGATATTGCACCGTCATTCTGCTAAGATGTGTGCATGAGTAAACTGAGACGGTTTTTCTCCTACTATCAGCGGCATAAGGGCCTGTTAATCCTCGATTTATCCTGCGCCGTGCTGGTTGCCGGAATCGACGTTGCCTACCCGATGCTCACGCAATATATCCTGCGCACGCTACTGCCGCAGATGGCGGCCGACCCCGCGATGGTGCGCGTGTTTGTCAGCCTGATTGTAATCGCGTTTGCCACCTATGTGGTGCGATCGCTGCTGCTGTATATCATCAATTACTGGGGGCATGTGCTTGGTGTGCGGATGGAGGCGGATATTCGCAGGGATATCTTCTCGCACATTCAGGAGCTCTCCTTCGGTTTTTACGACAAGGTACGCACAGGCAAGCTCATGTCCCGCGTGACGACGGACTTATTCGACATCACGGAGCTCGCGCACCACGGCCCGGAGGATGTGCTCATCTCTGGCACGACAGTGATCGGCGCGTTTATCGTGATGATGTTTGTGGACTGGCGGCTTGCGCTGGCGCTGCTTTGCATCGTGCCTGTGGCGATCTTTTATGTCGTGCGGTTGCGGATTCAAATGCGCAGCGCCTCCCTCAAGGTGAAGGAGCGCGTCGCGGAGATCAACGCGGATATCGAGTCGTCCATCTCCGGCGCGCGCGTGGCAAAAGCGTTTACAAACGAGGATCATGAGCGCGAGAAGTTTGACAAAGGCAACGCAATGTTTGTCCGTGCTAAAGACGGTTTTTACCGCTCCATGGCCTTGTTCAGCAGCGGGATGGAGTTCTTCATCGCCATGTTTAACCTCGTCGTGCTCGCACTCGGCGGATACCTGATCTATAAAAGCAGTATGGATCCGATCCTGCTGGTAACTTTCTCGCTTTACATCGCGGCGTTTGTCCAGCCGCTCAAGCGCCTCGCCGCGTTTACGGAAGTATACATCCTCGGCATGGCGGGTTTTTCGCGGTTCTGCGAAATCATGGACATCGAGCCGGAGATCAAAGACCGTCCGAACGCGAAAGAGCTCGAGAATGTGCGCGGAGACATCTGCTTTGACGACGTTACCTTTGCCTACGAGAGCGGAAAAAGCGTGCTCTCGCATGTCAGCCTCGATATTCCGGCAGGGAAGACCCTCGCGCTTGTTGGCCCAAGCGGCGGCGGAAAGACAACGCTCTGCCACCTGATTCCGCGCTTTTATGAGCAGCGCAGCGGAACCATCACCATCGACGGCATAGACACGCGGGATGTGACGATGCGCTCGCTGCGCCAAAACGTCGGCATCGTGCAGCAGGACGTGTTCCTCTTTGCCAGCAGTGTTTTGGAAAATATCCGCTACGGGCGCATCGACGCCACGGATGCGGAAGTGGTTGAGGCGGCAAAGCGCGCGCATATTCACGAAGAAATCCTACAGTTTTCAGATGGATACGAAACGCAGGTTGGCGAGCGGGGCATAAAGCTCTCCGGCGGGCAAAAACAGCGCGTCTCCATCGCAAGGTTGTTTTTGAAAAACCCTCCCGTGCTGATTCTGGACGAAGCGACAAGCGCTTTGGACACCGTCACCGAGCACGACATTCAGCATTCGTTTGAGGAACTCTCCCGCGGGCGCACGACGCTGGTGATTGCGCACCGGCTCTCCACCGTCAAACATGCGGACGAGATCGTCGTGCTGGATGAGCGGGGTGTGCGCGAGCGGGGCACGCATGAGGAACTGTTGCGGGCAAACGGGCTCTACGCGAAGCTCTATCACGTGTCGATGATCGGCTGAGAACCAAAGCGTATTACGACAGTTGACGGGCTTATGTTTAAAAAAGTGCAAGCCGGATAAACGAAAATTAGAAAGGAAAGCGCGCGTGAAGAAACGCACTTTCGCGATCATACTGGTGATCCTCGCCGTGCTCGCCGCGGTTTGGCTGACCAACTCGCTCGATTTGCAGACCGCGGACACACAGGCGCAGACACAGCACACCAGCGGGCTTGTCCTGCTCGACGGAGAGGCACAAACGCAAGAACCTGCCCCAGCGACGGAGGCAATCGTTGAGACGGAGCCGACGGCAGTGCCGCAGGCCGCAATCGACGAGAACGGCTCGTATACATCCAAGGAGGGTGTGAGCCTGTATCTCTACACCTACGGGCGCTTGCCGGTAAACTTCATCACCAAAAACGAGGCGCGCGCGCTCGGCTGGAGCGGCGGTCTGGACGACTACGCCTACGGCAAATGCATCGGCGGAGACCGCTTTGGTAACTACGAAGGGCTGCTGCCGGAGTCCCGCGGGCGGCAATATTACGAATGCGACATCGATACCCTCTACCGCGATAGCCGCGGGGCAAAACGCATCGTGTTCTCCGACGACGGGCTGATCTATTATACGGATGACCATTATGATTCGTTCGAGCTGCTCTATGGCGAACCGTAAGAACGGCGGGAGGACGAAGATGAAACACGAAAAGCGGCTGGTTTTCAACGCAAAACGGATGACCACGCGGGCGCTTGCGCACGCGCACCTCAAACAACGATTGAAGCTGCCGGACTGGTATGGTAGCAACCTCGATGCGCTGAACGACTGCCTGAGCGAGATTGGCCAGCCGACTCGGATCATCGTGCGCTGCATGCCGCATCTGGAGCAGGCGCTGGGGGAATACGGCGTCAGGCTCATTCAGGTTCTGCAAAAGGCGGCGGCGGAGAACAAAAACTTGCGTTTGACGCTTCGGATCGGCTTTTGGAAATAATATCAAACGTCGGATATTCAACCGGCGGATGCTGCCCGGAATCGGGCTCACGCTAAAAACTGTGTGGCAGACAGGCCTTTCCGCGTGGCGGGCGGGCAAAGGAGGACGGTGCATTTGCGTATGATACAATCATTTCTTGGCGGGCTTACCATCGCGCTTGGCGCGCTGCTGTTCGCCGGCTTCCTGTTGCTGTTGCTGCTGCATGTCACACGCGCGGTCGATAATCGCAGAGTGCAGAAGATGCGGGAACAGCTGCTCTGCCTCATCTCCGGCGCTGCGGAAGTCAAGCGCATGAAAAACAACATCTATGAGATGGTCAACCCCGACGGCAAGCTCAATTTGCTCTCGGATATCCGCGGCATGCGCACCGCGCGCGGGCTGATCGTCATGGCGGAAACGGCAGAGGAACTCTCCGGCGCCGCGTTCGAAAAGCTGCAAAAAGAAGCGGGCGGGGAATGGTTCGGCGAATATATGAAGAAACTGCTCGACGGCGTGGACGAAGAGGCGATCGCGCTCGTGGTCAAACTCGTCGGCGCACTGCGGTTGAGTCACTATACGCCGGATGTGGTCACGCAGATCTATTGCTGCCGCACGACCGCGCAGATGCAGCACGTCGGCATGCTCACGCTCTGCATGCTCGGTGCGGAGCGGGATATCGTCGCGCTCTGCCGCGATCATACGATAGCGTCGCTCTTGTCCTTTCGCACGCTGGAGGAGATTTTTTCGATCTATACGGGTGACCTCAAGAAGCTTTGCCGGAAGCTGATCACATCCGCTTCCGATCCGTATATCCGGCGCACCTGCATCAAAACCATCGGGGAGCAGAAGTATGACGATCTGGGCGATCTTGTCCTGCCGCACCTGATCCACGGGCACATCAACACACGCATCGATGCCGCGCGCACGCTCGGGCAGATACACTGTGAGGCGGCGCATCCGCACCTGATTATCAGCGCGCGCGACCCGCGCTGGGAGATGCGCGCCGTGGTAGCAACCTCGCTTGGCGCATTCGGGGCGGCTCAGAACGAGGAGACGCTCATCAAGCTGCTGTGCGACCGCGAGTGGTGGGTTCGATACCGCGCGGCGGAGTCACTCGCGCAGGCAGCGGACGCAAAAGAGTTGATGGCGTGCGTTGAGAAGACGGGCGACAAGTTTGCGGCGGAGATGATGCGCTTTGCGCTCGATCGCGCGGTGCTTTTGAGAGGGGAGGCGGCATAGATGCTTCTGATATCGACCCTGCGCTCCGCTCTGCCGGAGATCATCGCCACTTTGCCGTATGTTTGCTACGGCTTTCTCGCGCTGTTGTTTCTTGCGGGGATCGTCCGGCTTTCGCTGATTGCGCGATCGACAATACTGCTCAAGCGGCACGTGCGCTCCCTGCGCGCGGTCGATTACCGGCGGTTTCAGGATTCCGAGCATCTCATGCCGGTTTCACTGATTCTGCCTGCAACAAACGAAACAGGTCGCTTGAATGAGCAGATTGACAATCTCCTGAAGCTTGAGTTCAAGCAATATGAGCTGATCGTCGCTGCAAACAGCGCGCACGCGAGCGCCTGGGCAAGCCTTTGTGAGGGCTACAGCCTGCTGCCGTTTCGCCAGCCGTTTAAAAGGACGCTCAAGTCCGCGCATGTGGAGGCGGTCTACCGTTCGGCCAAGGATGTTCGCCTCGTGGTGCTCGATATCAGAGACGCAAGCAGCGCGGGTGCGCTCAACGCGGGCGTGAACGTTTCGTCTTATCCCATCATTGCGCCCGTCTACCCCGATTTGCGGCTGACGAAGGACGCGCTGCTCAAAACGGTATATGCGTTTGTGAGCGATCCCGCGTGCTTGTTTATCGGCTCGGTGGCGCGCATCGGCGAATCCGCGGAAGGAGAAGCAGGCAAAAGCATGCCGATCCTGGCGCAGCAGCAATACATCGAACGGCTCAGATTGCTGTATACAAACCGTACAGCATATGAAAAAACCGGATTGTATTTGTCCTTGCGCGGCCAGTTTACCGCATTCCTCAAGAGCGCGGTGCTGGAAGCGGGCGGGTTTTCCGGCGATGCGAAAGCGGAAGCAGCCGACCTGCTCCTGCGC
>JAUYTF010000508.1 GCA_030695285.1 Eubacteriales bacterium
TTGGAGCTCTCCAACTATGAAAAGAAAAACAATCTTTCGGCAAGGATCGTCGCGAAGCTCGAGTATTTCAACCCCGGCGGCAGCGTCAAAGACCGCATCGCGCTGGCGATGATTGAGGACGCGGAGCATCGCGGCGTGCTCAAAGCGGACAGCGTGATCATCGAGCCCACCAGCGGCAACACGGGCATCGGCCTTGGCTGGGTTGCAGCTGCACGCGGATACCGCGTCATCCTTACCATGCCGGAGACCATGAGCGTCGAGCGCCGCGTGCTGATGAAGGCGTACGGCGCGCAGATCGTGCTCACCGAGGGCGCAAAGGGCATGAAGGGCGCTATCGCAAAGGCGGCAGAACTCGCAGCGGAAATTCCGCATTCGTTTATTCCCGGCCAGTTTGACAATCCTGCAAACCCTGCCATTCACCGCGCCACCACCGGCCCAGAGATTTGGGAGGACACCGACGGCAAAGTGGACTTCCTCGTTGTGGGCGTTGGCACGGGTGGAACCGTCACCGGCGCGGGAGGATATCTCAAAGGCAAGAATCCGAAGTTGAAGGTCGTTGCGGTCGAACCCGCCGATTCGCCTGTTCTCTCGGAAGGGCGACCCGGCCCGCATAAGATTCAGGGCATCGGCGCGGGGTTTGTCCCCGCCGTGCTGAATACTTCGGTGTACGACGAGATCATCCCGGTCAAAAACGAAGATGCGTTTGCAGCCGCGCGTGAGATCGGCAGCGTGGAGGGGTTGCTCGTGGGCATCTCCAGCGGCGCTGCTGCCTGGGCGGCAACGGAGCTTGCTAAACGCCCTGAGAACGCAGGCAAGACCATCGTGGTCATCCTTCCGGATACGGGCGAGCGGTATCTCTCGACTGCCCTGTTTGCGGATTTGCAATAAGCAGTCACAAAAGAAGAAGCACAGGAGACATCTGCTGAACATGGAAAACGCACGTAATCCTGCAAAAGGCCGCCTCGCGTGGCCTTTTTTGTTGCGTAAATACGCTTTGATTGACGGCGCGACCGTTTGGCAGTATGATTTTGAGGTGCTTTTTTCAGCGGTACGCAAAGAAAGGTGAAAACACCATGCTCAACGAATTTTCCCGCGCAGAATTACTGCTCGGCAAAGAGGCCATGCAGGCGCTCGCTGGCTCCCGCGTTGCCGTATTCGGCATCGGCGGGGTCGGCAGCTTTGCCGTGGAGGCTATCGCCCGCGCGGGCGTTGGCGCCATCGACGTGTTTGACGACGACAAGGTTTGCCTCACCAACATCAATCGCCAACTCATCGCGCTGCATTCCACCATCGGCAAAGAGAAGGTCGAGGTGATGCGCGCGCGCATTTTGGACATCAACCCACGCTGTCTTGTGACCGCGCGCGCTTGCTTTTACAGCGCGGAGACGGCGGATTCGGTCGATCTTTCGGTTTACGACTACATCATCGACGCAATCGACACCGTATCCTGCAAACTCGTGCTCATCGAGCGGGCGAGCGCTGCGGGTGTGCCGGTCGTGAGCTGCATGGGAGCTGGCAACAAGCTCGACGCCACGCGACTGGAGGTGGCGGATATCTATAAAACCTCCGTTTGCCCGCTGGCGCGCGTAATGCGCAAGGAGCTCAAATCGCGCAATATCCCGCATCTCAAGGTGGTCTATTCGCGCGAGGAGGCGATCAAGCCGGACGAGGATATGGCTGCAAACTGCAAAACAGGCTGCGTCTGCCCGCCGGGGACAACGCGCAACTGCACCGCGCGTCGTCAGGTGCCGGGCAGCGTGTCGTTTGTGCCGCCCGTCGCGGGATACATCCTCGCGGGGGAGGCCATCAAGGATATCATTGCGAAACACGCAACAAAAACGACTGCACACGTAACCATTGCGCAGGGCGCGGCAGTTGTGGTAAAATTTTGAAAGATTTGAAAGGAAGGACGCTTTATGTACTACTACATCCGCATTCGCTAGGCGAACAAGAAAGAAACAGCCGGGCTGCCGGAAGCGGCGCTGTTTGCTTTGCCTGACGAGGTGGATGGGTCATTCACGCTGAATATGCGCGATGGCGTTCATTTTGTTTGGTTTTTAGCAGGCAGGCAAACGCTCGCCTGCTGTTTTATTGCAACGAAGATACCACAATTCTCGATAAAACGCGCAAAAGATCACATATTTTTTACAACCAGAAAGTGATCGTATCACGCGAAATCATCGAAAAATATGGTAAAATGAACAATTGATCGGAATTACGAAGGGAATTTATATATGACACTCTCGAACAGTTGGAGACGACGGTATTTTACGATTCTGTCCGGCCAGGCCATCTCTATGGTCACGAGCGGAGTTTTGCAGATGGCGCTGATCTTCTACCTCACGGAAAAAACCGGCTCCGCGCTCGTGCTCTCTATGGCGACGTTCTTCGGTTTTCTGCCGCAGGCGCTGCTGGGGCCGTTTATCGGCGTCTGGGTTGACCGCTGGAGCAGAAAAGCCATTATGATCGGCGCGGATCTGTTCATCGCGCTGGCAGGCGTCGTGCTTGCCGTCGTCGCGCTGCGCGCAGAGCCGCCCATCTGGGTCGTGTTCGGCATTCTGTTTCTGCGCAGTATCGGTGCGGCGTTTCATTCGCCCGCCATGTCCGCAGTAACGCCGCTGATCGTGCCGGAGGATCAGCTCACCAAGTGCGCGGGCTACAGCTCGTCAGCACAGTCCATCAGCTTTCTGGTCAGCCCGGCACTCGGCGCGGTGTTGTACTCGCGCTGGCCAATCTCGGCAATCGTGGGGCTGGATGTAATCGGAGCGATCATCGCGGTATTCTTTGTGGCGTTCATCGCGATACCGAAGCCTCCGAGATCAGCTCAGGTGGGGCAGGAGAGCTTTTTTACGGAACTGAAAAACGGCTATCTCGCCATTCGCGACGATAAGGGGCTCTTCCAGCTGCTGTGGGTTGGCACACTGTATATGCTGGTGTTTATGCCCATCAGTGCGCTCTTTCCGCTCATGAGTATGGGTTATTTCGGCGGCACGACTACGCATGCAGCGATTGCGGAGACTGCCTTCTCAGCGGGCGCGCTCGTTGGTGGCCTCGTGCTTGGCTTATGGGGCGGGTTTAAGCGGCGCATCCTCACGCTGGGATTGTCGGTGATTCTCATGGGCGCCGGATTTGCTGCGTCCGGCCTGTTGCCAACGTGGGGCTTTGTCGGCTTTGCCGTGCTCTGCGTGGTGATGGGCTTTGCCGCTCCCTTTCACGGCGTGCAGATCGCGATCTTTCAGGAACGCATCGCGCCGGAGTGCTTGGGGCGCGTGCTCTCGCTCTCTATGAGCATGATGTCGCTGGCGATGCCGATCGGGCTGATACTCGCGGGCGCGTTTGCCGAGGTCATCGGCGTGCACACGTGGTTTCTCATCTCGGGGATCTTGGTGATCCTGATCTCATTGCTGATGATGTCCCTGCCCGCCATCCGCGCGCTGGACGACAAGCGCGCGCCGGGGGTCTTGGCGCCGGGCGTGCCGGAGGCAGCGGAGTAGCGAGCGGTTGATCGCCTAAGAGGCTGTAATGCAAACAAAAATCCCCGTACTGTCGTCTTTGTACCAGCGCGGGGATTTTTTTCTGCTGTATGCTTTCTTGTTCTCGGTCTTGCGGGTGATTGGGTTGATGCCGTCCCAGATGGTTCGCTTGTTCGCGTCGAGTGCGCGCTTTTCGCGCTTGCTCATCTTCTCTCGCGCAAGAAACTGGTTCATGGGGCTCACTTCCTTTTTCGTTGGATTCCGCGCATCAGTATACGTGTTTTCCCGCAAAAACGCAATCGTTTTTACCAAGATGAAACCGCGCAACGCCCCCCCGGCCTTTCTATTCAGCCCGAGGACATGGACTTTATCCTTCGCCGCGTCATGGCGCGCATGAGCGCCACTTTGCTGTGACCCATCGATACAGGCTCGTCGCCGCGCTCCTGCGCCAGGCGCTCCTGCGCGCGCTGCTCGGCTTCGAGCGCGCGCTTCTCGTCGATCTCCTCCGGCCACTCGCAAGCCTGCGAGAGGATATAGACGCACTCGGGGCGCACCTCGATAAACCCCTCGGAGTGAAACGCCGTCCGCTTGGTGTGCTCGTCCGTCTGGATAACGAGCGCGCCGACATCCAGCGCGGAGACCATCGGCACGTGGCCCGCCATGACGCCGAGCGTGCCCGCGATGGACTGAACGCTGACAGATACCGCTTCTCCGCTGAAAAACTCCCGCTCTGGCGTGACCACCATGAGATGAAAAGGCTTTGCCATGATCTCTCCTCTCCGATTACGTGCGCAATCGATTCTGCCGAACGTGGCTCATGCGATCAATCTTGAAATCGTTTCTTGTAAAACATGCGTGTTTTGCAAGGGCAGATTACGCCTGCCCGTTCTTCTTCATCTCGGCATAGCGCTTATGCACCTCGCTGATGCCGCCCGCGAGCAAAAAGAGCGACTCCGGAATCTCGTCCGCTTTGCCGTCCACGATTTCCTCAAAGCTTGTGATCGTGTCCGAAAGCGAAACCGAGCATCCGGGCTGACCGCTGTAGACTTCGGCGACGTTCATCGGCTGGGACAGGAAGTTTTGAATCTTCCTCGCGCGGTAAACGGTATGCCGGTCGTCGTCGGACAGCTCGTCCATCCCGAGGATCGCTATGATATCCTGTAGTTCATGATAGCGTTGCAGGGTCTCCTGCACCCGCCGGGCTACGTGGTAATGCCGCTCACCCACGATAGCGGGCTCCAGAATACGCGAGGACGATGCCAGCGGATCGACCGCGGGATAGATGCCGATTTCGGCAATCGCGCGGGAGAGCACGGTGGTCGCGTCGAGGTGCGAGAAGATCGTCGCCGGCGCTGGGTCGGTTAGGTCGTCCGCGGGCACATAGATGGCCTGCACGGAGGTGATGGAGCCGTGCGGCGTACTCGCGATGCGCTCCTCCAACTCGCCGAGTTCGTTGGCCAGCGTCGGCTGGTAGCCGACCGCGCTGGGCATGCGCCCGAGCAGCGCGGAGACCTCATTGCCCGCCTGCACAAAGCGGAAGATGTTGTCGATGAAGAGCAGCACATCCTGATGCATCTCGTCGCGGATGTATTCCGCCATCGAGAGCCCGGCAAGCGCCACGCGCATGCGCGATCCCGGCGGCTCGTTCATCTGCCCGAACGCAAGGGATGTGCGCGCGATGACGCCGCTTTCGCGCATGTCTGCGATCAGATCGGTACCCTCGCGGCTGCGCTCGCCAACGCCGGTGAAGACCGAGTAGCCGCCGCGGTTTTTTGCGATGTTGTGGATTAGCTCGAGAATCAGCACGGTCTTGCCCACGCCTGCGCCGCCAAAGAGGCCGATTTTACCGCCGACGGGGTAGGGCGCAAGGAGGTCTATGACCTTGATGCCTGTTTCAAACAGCGTGGTGGAAGGCCGTTGCAGCATAAACGAAGGCGGCGGTTGATGCACGTCCCGCTGGGGCGCTTCGATGGGGCCGAGTCCATCGATGGGGCGGCCGAGACAATCGATCACGCGGCCGAATACCGCTTCGCCGACGGGAACGCGGATGCCCGCGCCCGTGTTGCGCACGCTTACGCCGCAAAAGAGCCCCTCCGTGGGCTCGAGCGCGATGGCGCGCACCACGCCGGGGGCGCAATGCTGCACAACCTCGATATGGACGGGCGGCTCAGTCTTGGTCACGAGCAGCGTGTTCAAATGCGGCTCGCTGCCCTCTTTGAAGCGCACGTCCAACACGGGGCCGATGATGCGGATGATGCTTCCGGTACGTTCTTGTTCCGTCATGCGTGATTCTCCTCCGGATGATGGGCGGCGTCCGCGGATCTAACAGCGTTTGCCGCGTTGGCCGCGCCGATGATATCGGCGAGCTCGTTGGTAATGGTGAGCTGGCGCACGGCGTGATACTGCTGCGTCAGTTTATCGATCATCTTATCCGCGCTGCGCGTGGCGTTATCCATCGCGGCCATGCGGGAGCAGTTTTCGCTGGCATAGGCGTGCACGATCGCGCCGTAGACATAGCCGATGAGCAGCTGCGGAATCAGCGCGTTGAGCACTTCCTTAGGCGAGGGGTCATAGAGGATGAAGCTGCGGTCGTAAACCTCGTCTTCGGGTCGCGCTGCGCGCCCGCGCTTGAAGTCGCTGAGCTCCGCGGGCAGCAGCTTTTGCTCCATGGGTTCTCGCGTGAGGGTGTTGATAAAGCGGGTATAGACAATGCGTAGCTCGTCGATCTCCCCGCAATCATATTGCTCGATGAGAATGGTCAAAAGTCTTCGCACCTGGTCGAGCTTGGGTTTTTCCGCGAGGCGCTCAAAGTGCCGGTCAGGCGTGATGCCGCGCCGCAGAAAATGCGACGTGCCTACGCTGCCGATGGTGTAGACCTCCACCACGTTTTTTTCCGCCATCAGTTTGTCCGCCAGGGTGAGCACGGCGTGGTTATAGGAGCCGGAGAGACCCTTCTCGCCGGAGACGACGATGTAGGCGACTTTGTCGCCCGCGCGGTGTCTGAGGTATGGGTGGGAGATATCGCCCGTGTGGTTGAGAATGTCTACGATGATATCCAGCGCATGGAAAAAATACGACCGGTTTTGCGCGATGCCGTCCAGCGCCCTGCGCATGCGCGCCGCGGAGACCATGTGCATGGCGTTGGTGATCTGGCGTGTTTGCTTCACGCTCTTGATGTGATAGCGGATATCGCTCACGTTTGCCATGTGGCAGGCCTCCTTTCGGGATCATTTCAGGTTACGCCGCGCACCGTGTACGGCGCGTAGCGTAAACACGCGTTACGCCTTACAAGTCAACTGATAGTTTTCGATGCCGGCGCGCAGCTCGTCGATGAGTTCTTCGGTGAGATCCCCGCTCTCCTCGATCTCGTCCAGCAGCGCGCTGTAGTTGCGGCGCGCATATTGCAGCAGTCCCTTTTGAAACGCGCGCACATGCGGCGAGGGAACATCCTGGAGGTATCCGTTCATGACCGCATAGAGCAGCAGCACCTGCTCGCTCATCTGTAGCGGCTCATGCTGGTTTTGCTTGAGCGTTTCGCTGAGGCGGTCGCCGTTGTCGAGAATCTCCTTGGTCACGCTGTCGATATCCGAGCCGAACTGCGCGAATATCTGCAGCTCGCGATACTGCGCCAGTGTGAGGCGGAGTTTTTTGACCACCTTGCGCATGGCCTTCTTTTGCGCGGCGCTGCCGACGCGGGAGACCGAGAGGCCGACGTTGACCGCAGGGCGCACGCCGGAATGAAACAGCTCCGGCTCGAGATAGATCTGACCGTCGGTTATCGAGATCACATTGGTCGGTATATAGGCGGAGATATCGCTTGCCATCGTTTCTACGATGGGCAGCGCGGTGAGCGACCCGCCGCCGTTTGCCTCGCTCAGGTGTCCTGCGCGCTCTAAAAGCCTGCTGTGTAGATAGAAGACGTCTCCGGGATACGCTTCACGTCCCGGTGGGCGGTGTAAGAGCAGCGACATGGTGCGATAGGCCACCGCGTGCTTGCTCAGGTCGTCGTAGATGACCAGCGCATCCTTGCCGTCGTACATGAACTGCTCGGCAATCGCGCAGCCTGCGTAGGGCGCGAGATATTGCATTGCCGCGCAGTCGCTGGCATTCGCCACGACGATGACGGTATAGTCCATCGCGCCAGCGTTTTGCAGCGTTTCGTAGATCTGCGCGACGGTGGAGAGCTTTTGCCCGATGGCGACATAGACGCAATAAACGTACTTGCCGCGCTGATTGATGATGGTGTCGATGGCGATGGTGGTCTTGCCCGTCTGCCGGTCTCCGATGATCAGCTCGCGCTGGCCACGCCCGATGGGGATGAT
This sequence comes from Eubacteriales bacterium, assembly GCA_030695285.1. Classification (GTDB taxonomy): domain Bacteria; phylum Bacillota; class Clostridia; order Christensenellales; family CAG-138; genus UBA7703. Next base: position 7,796 of record JAUYTF010000508.1, read on the forward strand.
GCCGTCCACCGCGAGAAGCCCGGTCATGAGCGGCTCGTTGACCGCCTGCCGGTCGATGATGCGCGGCGCGGGGGATTCCACGGGGCGGTAACGCATGGCGCTGAGCGCTTTGTTGTCCAGCGGCATACCGATGGGATTGACCACGCGGCCTAAAAGCTCGTCGCCAACCGGCACCTCGACCACGCGGCCCGTACCGTAGACGCGCTCGCCCACGCGCACGTTGTCCTGGCCGTTGAGCAGCACGGCGCCGACGCCGCCCAGCTCAAGATCCATGGCCATGCCGTACACGTCGTTTTCAAAGGCGATCTGCTCGCCGTATCGGGTATGCGAAAGGCCCTCTATGCGCACCACGCCGTCGCCAACACTGGAGACGACGCCATATTCATAGACGGCTGTCTTGTTTTCGAAGGAGCAGATGCGCTTTTTGAGTGTCTGGCCGATCTCCGCTGCGCTGCTGTGAAGCGGTTTATGATCAACGCCCGCCTGCTTTGTGTTCTCGGCTGCTATCTCTAAACCGCAAACGGTGTCGGAAACGAGCAGATGCTGCGCTTCCTTGACGCGATAGGCAACGCTCGCATCATAGATCTTCCCGTCGATGATGGCGAGAAAACCGCCGATGAGCGCTTCATTGTGCTTGACCTCGAAGGAAACCTCCTGGCCGAGCAACTCGATAAAGTGCCGCTTGACGGACTCGATTTGATCTTCGCCGAACGGGCCGGCGGTGTATAATTCGCCTTTTAGAGCCATACGGAGCTCACTTTCCTAACTAACAGTTCGAATGGGCACATAGTGGTACGCACGCGGCGCACCGAAAGAACGCAAGAGAAATGAATCTGCGCACGCAGTTTTGCATGCGCGGGCAACCCAGAGAGCCTTAGACGACCTTGTCGAAAAAGCTGTCGATGATGCGCTGGTGATCCTCCTTGGAGACCTCGCGTTCGAGGATCTTGCCCGCGATGTCTACGGCAAGCTCAGCGGTTTGCGATTTGAGTTCGTTCATCATCCCCTCGCGCTCAGCGACTGCCTGCTGCATCGCGTCGGAGAGGATACCCTGCGCGTCCTGTTTGGCCTTCTTGCGAAGGTCGCCCGCTTCGCGCTCTGCTGCTTTTCGGCGCTCCTCTGCGATGTGTTCCGCGTCGAGCCTCGCGTTTTTCATCGAGGTTTCGTATTGCGATTTGAGCGCGTTTGCCGCATCGCGGCTCGCGTCGATCTGCTCCCGCTCGCGCGCGAAATTCGCCTCCCGCTCGGCCATAAACTTGCTCACCGGCTTATATAAGAAGGTGCGCAGCAGCACGAAGAGGATGAGGAGATTGAGCGCGTGCTCGATGAAGTCAATGATGTGAAATTCCATGGATACCCCTCTTTGGCGACGTTATTTGCCCATCGTGAAGATCATGACCAGCGCTGTGACAAAGCCATAGATGGCTGTCGACTCGGTAAGCGCGAGGCCCAGCAGCAGCAGCGCATTGATCTTTCCGTTTGCTTCCGGCTGGCGGGCGACCGCTTCTACGGCTTTGCCGGTGGCGATGCCCATGCCAAGGCCTGCGCCCGCGCCCGTGAGCACCGCGAGGCCCGCGCCGATTGCGATCAATCCGATATCCGTCATGGTAAGAACCCTCCTAACAAAATACTGGTAATATTTATCCGGCTCTGCCGTGCGATTTTCTAAAAATGCGCTGCGGCGCTAACCGGAGGAAATTTGGTTTTCTCTACAGCCTCTCCGATGAAGGTGAGCGATATCCGTGTGTTCGTCCGCGCAGCCGACGCATCACGCCATCTGCTCCTCGACTGCCTCACCGATGAACGTCAAAGACAAATTGATGAAGATGAAGAACTGGATCAGCGGGTGGAAGGCGTTGAAGTAGAGCCCCAGCACTGCTGGCATGCCGACAGAATACGCACCCAGCGCATAATAGACCAGCTCAATCACCACCATGCCGCCAAGCATATTGCCAAAGAGACGGCAGGCAAGCGAAATCGGAATCGCGAGGTCAGAGAGCAGCTTAAACGGCGCGATGATCGCGTTTGGCTTGACAAAGCTCTGCAGCCGACCGGTGACGCCTTTTTTCCGAATGCCATACACGTTGATGAGCACGAAGGTGACCAGCGCGTAGGTGAACGTCATGCTCAAATCCGTCGTCGGCGGGCGAACGCCGAAGAGCTCAACGATGGCGGAGCCGATAAATAGCGCTGCCAGCGCAAAAAAATAGGAAGCGAGCCCTTCGTTCTTTTGCCCGTACTTCTCTTTGGCCAAATCGTTGATGGCGCCCACCGCGGTCTCGAGCACCAGCTGAATGCCGCGCGGCGTTTCTTGAAACCGCGGAATCACGAAGATGCGGATGATTGCGGTGATGAGCGTGAGCGCTGCAATCACGATCCACGAGACAAACACCGTGGAACTGACCGATAAACCGAACAAATCCATGCGTGCCGGGCTGATGGACACCGTGAACTCCCGCTCTCCAAGGCCGAAGCTGCTGAGAATCAGACCGCTGCAGAGCCAGAGCAGGAGCACGCCCGCCATCATCAGAAGATTACGCTTTTTCTTGGCGGCCCGATAGCCTTCATCCGTATGCTCCAGCTGGGAGATACGCGCGCGCAAAACCAGCGCCCCGACGCCAAGAAGGAGCGAGAGCGCAATGGCGATCCATTTTCCCGCGGAAGGCATGATAAACTGCATTTAACGCTCTCCTTTCCCGTTTCTGCGCATGAGCACGTTGATGACAATCGCGCCGACGATAAGAACGGATGAGATTCCAACGCCGCACCAGATGAGCTCGCGCGGGAAGAATAGCGCAACGGGCACCAGAGCCGCGGCAAAAAGAATGATCTTGCCAAAGACGAGGGCGAGGGTCTTGAGGGAGTGGCCTGCCGATACGGCCTTGATCAGGCGCGTCAACAGAAACAACTCTCCCGCACCGCAAAGAAGACCTATAAAAAAACCTGTCATCCGTCAGCACCTCCGGCATTCACATAGAGGAACGCAGCTTAAAAACGCTCCCCAAATCAAGACAAAAATCCTGCTTAGCGAAGGTGCGCCCGTAATCCGCAGAAAGGAAGCGCGGATTCGGCTGCGACGCCAAGGACAGGATAGTAACACGAGCATTCTACAACTTTGCATCCCGCTTGTAAAGTATGCTTTTCGCAGATATCGCTTGTTTGCGCAGATGAAAATCACTATTGTTATACACTTATTTCACGATTTGTCAAGAAAGAATCTGATATGGCAGGTATGTTGCGGGTCAATCGTCGGGCTTCGACGCACTGGAATGCATGGGGTTTGTGCCATCTTTTAAGCCTATTGTGCGCGGGAGGAGGCAGTGTGTTTTGTGGGCAAGGGAAAATTATGCGGATAGGCAGATTTGAAAGCAGGGCAGACACGAAAAGCTGTTGGATCAAAACGGCTTTTACGCCGCGTTCTACAACAGCCATTTTGCGCCGTCCTAATAAAGACGCACGAAATGAAACAAAGCCGCGGGGCGGGTTCCCTGCGGCTTTTGTGTTACTCTCGCTTATTAGCGGCCATAAGCCGCAATCATTTTTCTTACAGGTCGTCCAGCATCGCGCCGCTCTTGGCGTAGGCGGTGCTGCGCGCCTCGAAAAAGTCTGTCTTGATGGTGTTTGCGTTGCTGTATTGGCTCACCCAGCTAAGGTTCTCCGGCTCCGCGTCGTGCCCTTCGTAGAGTTTCTCAAAGCCGAGGTTTGTGCAGCGAAGATTGCCGAGATACTGCACATAGTCCGTAATCATCTCGCAGGTAAGGCCCGCCACACTGTCCCCGATGGCATAGTGCCCCCAGGCGATCTCCTGTTCACAGCCCTCACGGATCATGTCGCGATAGAGTGCGACTTTCTCGGGCGTGAAGAGCTCTGGATTCTCCTGCGTGAGCTCTAGTAGGATGCTGCGAAACAGCCAGAGATGCGTGTTCTCGTCCCGGTTGATATAGCGAATGACCTGCACCGAGCCGGGCATGAGGTTGTTGCGCCCCAGATTATAGAAGAACATAAACCCGCTGTAGAAGTAGATGCCTTCGAGGATGTAGTTTGCGACGATGGTGCGCATGAGGTTCTCCGCCGTGCGCTCCTGATAAAAATGGTTGTACGCTTCTCCGATGAAGGTATTGCGCCGGAGGAGGTGCTCGTCGGTTTTCCATTGATACAGCACCTCGTCGCGCCCCTGCGGTTCGCAGATGGTATCGAGCATATAACTATAGCTCTGGCTGTGGACGGCTTCCTGATAGGTCTGAATCGCGATGCAGAGATTGACCTCGTTTGCGGTGAGATATTCGCCCACGGCGGGGAGGTTCGCGGTCTGGATGCTGTCTAGGAAGATCAGAAACGAGAGAATCTTATCATAAGCGCGGCGCTCCGGCGTGGCAAGGCTGGGATAATCTTTCACGTCCGCGGAGAGGTTGACCTCCTCGGGAATCCAGAAGTTATTCATCGCTTGCCGATACCAGTCGTGCGACCAGCCGTATTTGAGGTTGTTGAAATCGTTGAGGTTTGTCGTGTCCCCGGCGATCATGCGCCGCGCGGCAAGGTCGATGCTGCCGTTGGGGTTAAAGAGTGGTTTTTGCTTGAGGATTTCCATATCGTTATGCTCCCATTGTTATCTTGTGTATCGGTGCAAGCCATCAGGACGAGCAAGCCGAGCAATCTTGAAAAAGCCTGTGCTAGCGCTCAGGACGAGCAAGCCGAGCAGTCCTCGACCTCAAGGCTCTTGCTGCGGACGTAATAGACGGTCTTGACCCCCTGCTCAAAGGCGAGAATATACATCCCCAAAACCTTTCGGAAGGTGAAGTCGTTGGTGATGTAAAAGTTCATGCTCTGGCTCTGGTCAATGTGCCGCTGTCGCACGCCCGCCGCGCGGATCGACCATGTTTGATCGATCAGATGCGCGCTCTTATAATACCAGAAGGTCTCCTGCGAGAGGCCGGGCGCTACGCGCGGGATGAGTCCGCTTTTCTTCTCCTCGAGGAAGTAGCGGTTCATCACGGGGTCGATGCCCGCGGTGGTTCCGGCGATGATGCTCGTGCTGCTGGTGGGTGCGATGGCGAGCAGCCAGCCGTTGCGCATGCCCTGCGCAGCGACCTTTTGCGCCAGCGCCTTCCAGCGCTCATCCTTATAGCCTCGCTTTGTAAAATACGCGCCCGTCTGCCAGTCGCTGCCTTCGAATAATTCATATTTACCTTTGTCGGACGCGACGTCCGAGCTAGCAGAGATCGCGGCGTAGTTGATCCGCTCAAACACACGATCGACGAACTTCAGGTGCTCCTCGCTCTCCCAGCCGATGCGGTTTTTCGCCAGCATGTGGTGATATCCGCTCACCCCAAGGCCGATCGGCCGATACCTAAGGTTGTTCACCCTGGCGTACGGTACGGGGAAGAAGTTGAGGTCGATGACGTTGTCCAGCGCGCGCACGACGTGGCTTGTGATGGTCTCCAGCTCGTCGCCGGTGAGTTCGATCTGCCCCAGTGAAAGGCTCGCGAGGTTGCAGACCACAAAGTCACCCGGCTTTGTTGTAGTGACGATCACCGTTTCGCCGTTTGCGTCTACAATCTCCTGGCTCACGTCCTGAATGCCGCTCATATTCTGAGCAATCTCCGTGCAGAGGTTGCTGCAATAGATCATGCCCGCGTGGTGGTTCGGGTTGGCGCGGTTGACCGCGTCGCGGTTGAAGACAAACGGCGTGCCGGTCTCGATCGCGCTTTTGAGGATCATGCGCACAAGCTCTTTGATCGGGATGACGCGCTTTTCGATGCGGCTGTCCGCCACGCAGTCGCGGTAGCGCTCCTCCCACGCCTCGTCCCAGAAGTCCTCCAGGCTATAGCCCTTGACGGCGAGAACGTCGTGCGGGCACATGAGATACCAGTTGCTCTCGATGTTGTCGCGCACTGTTTTCCAAAAGAGGTCGGGATAGCACACCGCGGGGAAGACGTCGTGCGCCTTCATGCGATCGTCGCCATTGTTGGTGCGAATCTGTAAAACCT
>JAUYTF010000511.1 GCA_030695285.1 Eubacteriales bacterium
TTCGCCCCGGCTCGCGCCGCGCACCAGACCCGCGATGTCGACAAACTCTATCGTCGTGGGCGTGTATTTTTCGGGGCTGTACATCTTTGCCAGCACGTCCAGCCGCTCGTCCGGCACCGCGACCACGCCGACATTCGGCTCGATGGTGCAAAACGGATAGTTCGCGGCCTGCGCGCCCGCCTGCGTGATTGCGTTAAAGAGCGTGCTCTTGCCGACATTCGGCAGGCCGATCACTCCAAGTTTCATAAAGGGGTACCTCCTTTACTTTTCTTAAAGAAAAGTAACAAAAGAAATTATATCTTACTTCTGCCAAAATTCAATCTTCTTAAAGATTCTTCTCTGCCGAGCAGAGCGGCGATCTCCATCGCGCCGCCGGGGGTGACCTGCTTGCCCGCCAGCGAAATGCGCACCGGCCAGAGCAGGGTTCCGTTCTTCATGCCGCGCGATTCTGCCATGCCAAGCAGGGTTTCGTGCAGCGCTTCTTCCGTCCACGCCGGCAGCGCCGTGAGCGCCGGAATTACAAAATCCAGCACTTCAGCGGAGATTACAGAATCCGTCTTGCTCTTCTTGTTGGTGAAGAGCTCCGCGTCATATTCCGGCAGAGAGGCTAGAAAATCCACCACGTCGGGAATCTGCGAGAAGATCTCCGTGCGCGGCTGGAGGATGCGGCAGAGGATGTCGTGATCCATATGCGCAACGCCCGCCTGCTCATAGTATGGCAGGGCATAGCGTGTGAACTCCTCCGGCGAGAGCTTGCGGACATATTCCGCATTCATCCACGTGAGCTTGTTCACGTCGAAAATCGCGGGGGATTTGGACATGCCGGTCACATCAAACGCTTCTTTGAGTTCATCGAGCGTGAAAAACTCCCGCTCGTCGCCGGGGTTCCAGCCCAAGAGCGAAACATAGTTCACAATCGCTTCCTTGAGATAGCCTTTTTTCAGATAATCCTCAAAATACGCGTCGCCGTCGCGCTTGCTGAGCTTATGGCTCGCGTCGCGCATGATCGGCGTCATGTGGATATAGACAGGCTTTTCCCAGCCGAACGCCTCATACAAGAGGTTGTATTTCGGCGTGCTGGAGAGGTATTCGTTTCCGCGCATCACGTGGGTGATCGCCATGGTGTGGTCGTCAATCACGTTAGCGAAATTATACGTCGGCATGCCGTCCGCCTTGATGAGCACCATGTCGTCGAGCTCCGCGCAGTCCACGCTGATGTGCCCGTAGAGCACGTCGTCAAACGATGCCTCGCCCGTGAGCGGCACGTTCTGTCGGATGACATGGGGTTCACCCGCAGAGATGCGTTTTTGCACCTCGTCGGAGGAAAGATGCAGGCAGTGCTTGTCATATTTCCAGACTTCGCCCTGTGCAGAGGCCTTTTCTCTGCGCGCGTCGAGCTCTTCATTGATGCAGAAGCAATAGTACGCTTTGCCGGATCTTACTAGCTGCTCGGCATACGGTAGATACATGGCTTTGCGCTCGCTCTGGACATACGGGCCGTACGCGCCACCGACATCCGGGCCTTCGTCCCACTGCATGCCGATGTCGCGCAGGGTGTTGTAGATGACATCCACTGCGCCCTCGACATAGCGGCTCTGGTCGGTGTCCTCAATGCGGAGGATGAACGTGCCGTTGTGTTTTTTCGCGTAAAGATAGGTATACAGCGCACTGCGCAGATTTCCCAGATGCATATAGCCCGTCGGCGACGGGGCAAATCGGGTTCGAACCATAAATTTTTCTCCAAACTTTACTTTTCTTAAAAAGAAAAGTAAACAAAAGAATTTATTTGCTTAAGCTTTGTAACTGTCCTTGAGTCCTACGGTGCGATTGAAGACCGGGGTTTCCTGCGTGGTCGTCAGATCCGCGCAGAAATACCCTTCGCGCATGAACTGATAGTGTTCTCCCGCCGGGGTATCCTTGAGCGCGGGCTCGACAAAGCCATGCATGGTCACGAGCGAATCGGGGTTGAGCTTGTCGATGAAGTCCTTCTCGACCGCTTCTTCCTCTTCTTCCGTGTCGTCTACTGCCGCTACTTCGCTCTTCATGAGCGTGTCGTAGAGCCGAAACTCCGCCGCGACCGCGTCGTCCGCGTTGACCCAATGCAGCGTGCCCTTGACCTTGCGCGATTCCTCGCCGCTGTGGCTCGTGGGATCATACGTGCAGACAATCTTCGCGATGTTGCCCGCCACGTCCTTTTCCCAGCGCACGCATTTGATGATGTACGCGCTCTTGAGGCGCACCTCGCCCTCCGGCTTGAGGCGGAAAAACTTACTCGGCGGCACCTCGGCAAAATCTTCACGCTCGATATAGACGCGCTTACCGAAATTCACCTTGCGCGTGCCCATCTCGGGATGGTTCGGGTGGTTTTCCAGCTCGATTTCTTCCACCTTGCCCTCGTCCCAATTCTCGATTTCCACGAGCACGGGGTCAAGCACCGCCATGCGGCGGGCGGCGTGGTCGTTGAGGTCTTCGCGCACGCAGTGCTCCAGCATGGCGGCGTCTACGACGCTGTCCGCCTTGGAGACGCCGATGCGATCCAGAAAATCGCGGATGGCAGCGGCGGTGTAGCCCCTTCTCCTCATGCCGCAGAGGGTTGGCATACGCGGGTCGTCCCAACCCACGACAAACCCTTCCTCCACGAGGCGGCGAAGATAGCGCTTGCTCATGATGGTGTCCGTGATGTTCAGGCGCGCAAACTCGATCTGGCGTGGCTTGGGGTTAAACTCGCACTGCTTGATGACCCAATCATACAGCGGGCGGTGCGCTTCGTATTCCAGCGAGCAGAGCGAGTGCGTCACGCCCTCGATGGCGTCCTGAATCGGGTGAGCGTAGTCATACATCGGATAGATGCACCACTTGTCGCCCGTCTGATGATGGCGCACGTGCTTGATGCGGTACAGCGCGGGGTCACGCATGTTGATGTTGGGCGACGCCATGTCGATCTTGGCGCGGAGAGTTATGCTTCCGTCCTCAAACTCGCCCGCGCGCATCCGCGCAAAGAGATCGAGGTTCTCCGCTACGGGACGGTCGCGGTACGGGCTGTTTTTGCCCGCCTGCGTGAGCGTGCCGCGGTAGGCGCGCATGTCTTCCTTTGTAAGTTCGTCCACATAGGCGACGCCTTTTTCGATGAGCTTCACGGCAAGATCGTAGCACTGGTCAAAGTAAGAGGAGCCAAACAGGATCTCGTTCCAGCGGAAACCAAGCCACTCGATATCCGCCTGAATCGCATCGACGTATTCCACGTCCTCCTTGGCGGGGTTCGTGTCGTCATAGCGTAGGTTGCAGATGCCGCCAAAGCGCTCCGCCATGCCAAAATCGATGGCGAGGGCTTTTGCGTGGCCGATGTGCAGGTAGCCGTTCGGTTCGGGCGGAAACCTGGTCTGCACGCGCGGCTCTTTCGTGCGCATATCCTCTTCTATGAACTCCTCGATGAAGTTCTTTGGGCGTTTTACCTCTTCCATTGCCGTTTGCCTCCAATTTTACTTCATACATTATCCGGTAACCGCCCCGAAATGTCAATTCGAGGGAGAGAAAGAGAACTCTTCTTTTCGTGAAAGAAAAGAAGCAAAAGAATTTCTTCGGAAAGAGCCTTCTACTTTTCTTGAAAGAAAAGTAGCAAAAGAATTTTATCTGCTAGCAGTTCTTCTAGCTTTTCTTCGCTAATTGCGTTAAACGCACAAGATTATTATCCTTCGGGTGCTTCACGCAGTGTAGAAAAAGCTTTTTCTTCAGTTCGCCAAACTCTTTGCCTCCGGGAAGTCCGGAGGCCGCCATCAGCTCCTGCCCCGTAATTGCAAGCTCGCGTTCGCTAAACGGCGTGCCGTCATGCAGCATGGTGTTGAGAAGCGCGCGCCAATCGGTAGCTACATAGTCCACATCATACCCGCAGCCGCGGACATCCGCCTCCCGAAGCTGGATCTGCTCCATGGTGCGCTCCCTGCCCCATGTGGCGAATTTTACACGTAGAGTGTCCGTCTTTGCCATATGCTGGATATCGTACATGTGCCCTTCGACGAGCTGGCTCACCTCCGTGATCATCCGCGTGGGAAACCGCAAATCCCCCAGCACGCGCTTGCTGATGCGCTCGCCGTATTTGTCGTGCGCGTACTGCACACCGGTCTCTTGCTTGCAGTTGGGCTTGCCCACGTCGTGCAGGAGCGCGGCTAAGCGCAGTTTCTCCGTCGGCGGCGCTGCGGCGCAGACGCGAAAGCTGTGCTCCAAAACATCATAGCGGTGGTGATCCGGCCGCTGCTCCATGCCGCGCGCAAGATTGAATTCCGGCACGAGGAAATCCCAAACGTCGAGTTCGTCCAGCAATTGCAGCCCGCGCATGGGCGAGCGCAGTTCGTCTCTGCTTAAATCGGGATAGCGCGCGTCGGTGAGCAGGATCTTCACGAACTCCTGCCGCCTGCGCTCGGCTGCGATGTCGATCAGCTTTGGCGCGTTTCGCTTCGCCGCCGCCCATGCGCCCTCGTCGATCGCAAACCCCAGCTCGCAGGCAAAGCGCACGAGGCGAAGCACCCTGAGCGCGTCCGAGTGGAGGATGTCGTCCGGGTCCGCGCTCGTGGTGCGAATGAGTTGGCGTTTCAGATCGGCGATGCCGCCCGTGGGGTCGATTACTTCCCCTGTCGCAAGATTCGCATACAGCGCGTTGACGGAGAAGTCCCGCCGCCATGCGTCGTCCGTCAGGCTCTCGCTAAACGCAACCGTGCGCGGGCGGTGCTCGCCGCCGTCTGCATACGCCTCCCGCCGAAACGTGGTGTGCTCAACGATTACGCCGTGAAAGTGCAGCTCGACAGTGCCCATCTCGGCGGCTTTTTCGATCACGCGGATGTTGTGCCGCGGCATAATCTCCACGATCTCCTGCGGAGTCAACCGCGAGCAGACGTCGATATCCGACGGCGGCAGGTTTAACAGCGCGTTTCGCACCAGGCCGCCAACGACGAAAACTTCGGTATTCTCTTTTGCGAACGCCTCCGCCAGCGGAAGGAGGTCTTTGGGGATTAAAATCTTCATAAGCTCACTTACTTTTTCTTGAAAGAAAAAGTAACAAAAAGAACCTCTCTGCTATACATCTATTGTACAGTATAGAGAAGTTCTTTTGCTTCTTTTCTTTTAAGAATCGCTTATAAAGTGAACATCTGAATTCTTTGTCGCTTCTTTTTTTTCAAGAAAAGAAGATTAGCCCTT
>JAUYTF010000513.1 GCA_030695285.1 Eubacteriales bacterium
CAGCTCCCGCAGAGCAGGAGCCGGGAAAGGCGCTCTCCCCCGACCTAACGGGTGACATCGTGTTTGACAACGTCTGCTTTGGTTATGAGCGCTATAACGACGTGCTGGACGGCGTAAGCTTCACCGCAAAGCCGGGACAGACCATCGCCATACTTGGCGCGACGGGCTCTGGTAAAACGAGCCTTGTGCATCTACTCCAGCGGCTCTACTTGCGCACATCCGGCAGTATATCGATTGGGGGCACCGATGTTAACGACATCGAACACGGGCACCTTCGTAGCAACATCGGCATCGTGCTGCAGGAGCCGTTTCTCTACTCCCGCTCCATCATGGAGAATATCCGCATCTGCGCGCCGAGTTCCACACAGGACGATGTCTACTGCGCCGCGCGGACGGCCAGCGTCCATGAAGTGATCGAAACATTTGAGCAAGGTTATGAAACGCTCGTCGGCGAGCGCGGGGTTACCCTCTCAGGCGGACAGCAGCAGCGCGTTGCCATCGCGCGCACGTTGATGCAAAACGCGACGATCCTGATTTTCGACGACTCCATGAGCGCGGTCGACTCGGAAACCGACGCCGCCATCCGCCGCTCGCTGCTTGCGCTGAATCAAAGCGGCATCACCTTCCTGATCTCGCACCGCATCACCACGCTGCGCGAGGCGGACAACATACTCGTGCTGGAAGATGGCCGCATCACCCAGCAGGGCACGCACGCGCAGCTGATCCTGAAGCAGGGCCTGTACCGGCGCATTGCCGAGATTCAGGATGCCCTGTTTGAAGGAGGCGATGCTTGATGCAAGCCGGAACAACACAAAGAGCGTCTCAAAAGGAGGCGAAACGATATGTATATTGAAGAACAAGACTTTGCCGCAAAGAAGATCGACACCAACGTTTGGAAGCGGCTTTACCAATATGCCCTGCGGGAGAAAGCGCTGTTTTATTCTATCATTGCATCGATTCTGGTCGTTGCACTGATCGATATTTCCTACCCGCTGTTTACGAGTTATGCCATCGACCATTTTGTCATACCAAAGACGCTAAACGGGCTTGGCACGTTTGCGGTTCTTTATCTTGCTGTGATCCTCGTGCAAAGCTCCGGCGTCATACTGTTTATCAACCTCGCCGGCAAACTCGAAATGTCGATTGCCTATACCATTCGTCAGGACGCGTTTTTACGCTTACAGGAGCTTTCGTTCTCCTTCTACGACCGCACGGCGGTTGGCTACATTATGGCGCGCATGATGAGCGATATCTCGCGCCTATCGGATATGATCGCGTGGAGCCTTGTCGACGTACTCTGGTCTCTTTTGTATGCGCTTGGCTGCATCGTGACCATGTTTGTGCTCTCCTGGAAACTCGCGCTGATTTCCCTTGCGGTGTTGCCGTTACTGGCATTCATCAGCATCCGCCTGCAAAAGCGCATGCTCAAGCACCAGCGCGAGGCGAGAAAGCTCAACTCCCGCATCACGGGCGCATTCAACGAGGGCATCATGGGCGCGGTTACCACCAAGACGCTCGTACGTGAGGAAGCAAACGCGAACGAGTTTAACGAACTCACCGGAAAGATGAAGCACGCAAGCATAAAGAGCGCGCTGGTTTCCGCGTCGTTTTTCCCGATCATCATGTCGCTCGGCGCGGTTGGCACAGGGCTTGCGCTCACCATTGGCGGGCAGGGCGTGCTCAATCCCCAAACTGCTCTCGTCGGCGCGCTTTCCGCGGGCACGCTGGTTGCGTTTATCTCCTACTGCACGCAACTATTCGACCCGATTCAGCAGCTGGCGAACATCCTAGCCGAAATGCTCAGCTCGCAAGCCTCGGCGGAGCGCGTCATTACGCTCATGAACACCGATCCGGACGTGACAGAGAGCGCAGAAGTCCTCGCAAAATACGGCGATATCCTGCATCCGCACACGCAGAACTGGGAGCCCATCAAGGGCAATATCACGTTTGACCATGTAACCTTTCAGTATAAAAACGGCGAACGCGTACTGGACGATTTTTCGCTGGATGTCAAGGCAGGCCAAACCATCGCGCTCGTGGGCGAA
>JAUYTF010000515.1 GCA_030695285.1 Eubacteriales bacterium
TCCACCGCGAAAAACACCATCTCCGGCACGTCGATGATCGCGGGCGTGGCCTTGGGTTGATAAAGCTCCTTGTCTTTTTTTAGAAAATCAAACGGCTGTTCCATCTTAGTTACACTCCTTGCGATCATTTAGGAAATCAAACGGCTGTTCCATCTTGGTTTGCCCTCCCTATTTCCCCGCATCCCGGTGGGCATGGTCTATTCTTAACTCGATTCTACAAAAGAAAACCTGACAGCATCGTGTCAGGTTCGTTTGGCGTTTGTTAAAAATGCGTATCCGGCCGGTAATGCTCAAATATGATCGCGTCGTTCTGGTGTGTGAGTTTCGCGTGATCGTCGGTTGGCCGCGCCGTCCAGGTGACGCGCATCGCGCCCATCCACTCGCAGATGCGCACGGAAAGGCACTTTGGCCCTACTCGGTAAGCGATGAACTGCGGATGCGTAAGGATGTTGGTAAAGAGCCTGCTCATGAGAATCGCCTGATAGAGCGGCATCCCCTTGCGCGAATACCGTGCCGCCTCGGAGAGCTGTCCGCGCAAAATCTGTGGGGCATGCAGGTAAAACCAGCGCACGAGCATCGGATGAAAGCTCTCAACACAGTAGTCGCCCTTATATGCGCTCAAAAGCTCCAGCGTCTTTTGGCAAAGCGTTTTCCAGTCCCCGCCGCTCTTGAGCTCTACAATGATCGGAATCCTGCAATCGATGACGCCAAGCACCTCTGAAAACAGCGGAACCCGCTCCCCCGTGCCAAAGAGGGAAAGGCTTTTCAACTCTTCAAGCGAGTACGCATCCACGCGCGCGTCCACGTCGCACGCGTGCTTGAGATCGTCGTCGTGAAACACCACAACCTGTTTGTCCCGGGTCAGCTGCACATCCAGCTCCACCCCGTAGCCCGCCTCCGCCGCGGCACGAAACGCGGCAAGTGAATTTTCCGGCACGCTCTGGTCGGCTAAAAACAACCCGCGGTGCGCATGAGTCCGCCCGCAAAATGGCGCGCGCTGCGCCTTCGTGCTGCGCGCGGGCATGATCAAAGCGAGCCATAGCGTAATGAACACGAGCAGCACCGCAAGCATAATCCACATGATATCCGTCCTCCGGTTGATTTTTACATCGATTTGTATTGTTATTATACGATAATTGCGCTACCATGTATATAACACGCTCGGCAGGCGGCCTGCCGGTTTCAAAGCGAACTTATCTTGTAAATAATGGAGAAAAAGCACATGAAACTGAATTACAAGCGCACGTTCCTCGTCGGGTTTGCGTTTCTCTCGATCAGCGCATTCTGGCAGATGTATGACACCATCATCCCGCTGATCATGCGGGATACCTATCATCTGGCCGACGGCCCCGCGGGCATCATCATGAGCCTCGATAATATCGTAGCGCTCTTCCTGTTGCCGCTCTTTGGCGCACTGAGCGACAAGGTGGGGCGGCGCATTCCGTTCATTGTCGCGGGTACGTTTACCGCGGTCGTGCTGTTCATGTTCCTGCCGGTGCTCGATAACACCTATGGCATCTGGTCGCCTTCCACCTCGCTAGTCGTGTTTATCGTGGTGCTTGGCGCGCTGCTGTTGACCATGGGCACCTATCGCTCCCCCGCGGTGGCGCTGATGCCGGATGTCACGCCAAAGCCCGTCCGTAGCAAAGGCAACGCGGTCATCAATCTAATGGGCGCGGTCGGCGGCGCGTTCACGCTCGTTGTTATGAAAATGCTTGTATTTGATGGGGCGGACGGACGCGCAAACTACCTTTACCTCTTCCTCGCGGTCTCCGTACTCATGGTGCTCGCCGCTCTGACGGTCATGTTCTTCGTGCCGGAGAGAAAATTCGTCCAGCAAATGAAAGATATCAACTATGGTGTCTCCGAAGCGGAGGATCAGAGCAAGTTCATCGAAGTGGACGGCAAGCAGAAGCTCCCGCCGGAAGTCATGCGCAGCCTGATCCTGATCCTCGCGACCATTACCCTCTGGTTCCTGGGGTACAATGCGGTTACTACGGCGTTTAGCAAATACGCAACCACCATGTGGGACTCCGGCCTCAATCACGTCTCTACCTGCCTGCTGGTGGCAACGGGTGTCGCGATCGTCTCCTATCTGCCGATCGGTATTTTAGCCTCCCGTATCGGGCGCAAAAAGACCATCATCATCGGCCTGATCGTAGCGCTCGCATGCTTCATCTATGGCGCCATCGGCGCGCGCACGTTCTCGCCGCTGCTCTACGTCATGTTCGCGGCAATCGGCTTTGCGCAGGCCGCGGTCACGGTCAACACCTTCCCGATGGTTTGGGAGATCTCGCACTTTGGCAACGTCGGTAAATACACTGGGTTCTACTATACCTGCTCCATGGCGGCGCAGGTGGTGACGCCCATCGCCTCCGGCTATCTGCTGCAATATGCCGGCTACGATACGCTCTTTCCGTATGCCGCTGTGTTCATCGCGCTTGCGATCATCCCTATCGCGCTTGCCAAACACGGCGACAGCCGACCCGGCAAACTGCCGTCCAAGCTCGAAGCACTTGCAGGGGCGGATGACTAAGCTTTCATAGCCTCACGAAAACGACTCAGGGTTTGTGCGATTTTGCTTGACATGGCGCAGGGTTTTCCCTATAATAAGCATGTTCAAGCAGAAGCGCCCGCTTCTCACCTGCCGACGATTGTCAGGCATGGTCATAACACAAATTCGTTTATGATGGTTTGTTCAGTGGGCGCAAGGTAGCTTGCGTCCACTATTTTATTTTATATGGAGGTGTACTGCCATCGCTATCACTGAATTGATGATCAATGAAGAGATCCGTGACCCGCAGGTCCGCTTAATCGGCGAAACCGGCGACCAACTCGGCATCGTGGAACTCCGCGCTGCGCAAAAGATGGCCGACGATCGCGAGCTCGACCTCGTCAAGATCGCGCCCAACAGCACTCCGCCCGTCTGCAAACTCATGGACTACGGAAAGTACCGGTTTGAAACGAGCAAGCGCGAGAAGGAGCAGCGAAAGAATCAGAAGATCGTCGAACTCAAAGAGACGCGGCTTTCCGCAACCATTGACGTGCGCGACATGGAGATCAAGGCCAGGCAGACCATCAAGTTTCTTGCGGAAGGCGACAAGGTCAAGGTATCCATCCGCTTCCGCGGAAGGCAGATCACACATGGCGAGATCGGTATGGACGTCATGAACCGCTTCTTCGAGATGCTTGGCGAGAGCGCGGTCAAAGAGCGCGAGCCGAGGATGGAAGGCAGAAGCCTTTTCATGATTCTCGTCGCCAAGGCAGAGAAAAAGCAAGTATAATCAGATCATCCATCAGCTTCGCTTAAAGAGTGGCAAAAAATAACCCAAGCAACACAAGTGTCCATCAGTTTCGCTTAAAGAGCGGCAAAAAATAACGCAGTGAAGAAAGAACCAGGAGGAACCGACCCATGCCAAAGTTAAAGACCCATCGCGGAGCGGCAAAGCGCTTCTCTCTCACGAAATCGGGCAAAATCAAGCGGAGCAAGGCTTACAAGCGCCATATCCTCACCAAGAAGTCCACCAAGCGCTTACGTGGTTTGCGTAAGACCGCCTATATTTCGGCCGTCGAAGAGAAAAAAATCCGCAAACTGCTGCCGTACGCGTAAGGAGGAAATGAATTATGGCCAGAATTAAAAGAGCTGTTAGTGCAGTCAAAAAACGCCGCAAAGTTCTGCGGCTTGCCAAAGGTTACTATGGCGCAAAGAGCAAGCAATATCGCGCCGCATCCCAGCAGGTAATGAAGTCCATGGCGTATGCGTACGTCGGCCGCAAACTGAAGAAGCGAGAATATCGCCGTCTCTGGATTGCCCGAATCAACGCAGGCGCGCGCATCTGCGACACCACCTATAGCCGCCTGATCAATGGGCTCAAACTTGCCGAGATCAACATCAACCGCAAAGTGCTCGCCGACCTCGCCATCACCGATATGACCGCGTTTAAAGAGTTGGTTGATATCGCGATGAAGGCTCGCGCGTAAGACCAAAACTTTTTCATGTTGGTTGATATCGCGATGAAGGCTCGCGCGTAAGACCAAAGCTTTTTCATGTTGGTTGATATCGCCATGAAAGCCAGAGCGTAAGAAGCGCAAAAACGCAAATCAGAACCGTCGAGCTTCGGCGGTTCTTTTTTTGTGCGCGGGCGCGTTGTCAACGTTGTTCCGGTTTTCAAGGCGCGGGCGGATGGTAACCGCCCCTACAAAGACGCGCCGTTCTTGCGCGCCTGTGTGCATAGTCGCAGTTGTCCATAACAGAATCTGTGTTATACTATACTGAAACAAAAAGGAGCACGTTTCTTATGCAGCGCATAGAGTCCGAACGCCTCATCCTCCGCAATTTTACAGAGCAGGACACAGACGACCTCTACCGCTACGCCGTCGACCCGGAGGTTGGCCCGCGCGCGGGCTGGAAGCCGCACGAGACCCGTGAGGAGTCGCTTTCGATCGTTAGGATGTTCATCGCGGACGACAACGTTTGGGCTCTTGAGCGCAAGAGCGACCACCGCATGATCGGTACGCTCGGCCTGCACCATGACAAGTGGCGCAACCTGCCGGATGTTCGGATGATCGGTTATGTCCTCGCGCAGGACTGCTGGGGGCAGGGCTACATGAGCGAAGCGGTCAAGCGCGCCATGCGATATGGGTTTGAGGAGATGAACCTCCGGCTCATGAGCATCTCGCACTATACGTTTAACGACCGCTCCCGTCGCGTAATCGAAAAGTGCGGCTTCGTCTACGAGGGATTGCTTCGGCAGACGTTTTTGCGCTATGACGGCGCGGTGTTTGACGAGGCGGCTTATTCGATCACGAAGAATGAATGGCTCAAACATCAGTTTATCGTCTGATTCTAAAAAATACTTTACAATTTGAACCCGGAAGGAGCTTTGCGTTTATGATCATCGAGAGCCGCGCAAACGAGCGCGTCAAGGAAGCGCGCAAGCTGCTCCTTCGAAAAGAACGCAAGGCAAGCGGGCTGCACCTCATCGAGGGCGATAAGCTCGTGCGCGAGGCGGTCTCTTCGGGAGCTACGATCGTCTCCTGCTTTATAGAAGCAGGCTTTGTTTTCACCCCGCCGGAGGGCGTGCTGACGCACGCAGTCACGCGCGCGGTGCTAGAGTCCCTCTGCGAGAGTCAGACGCCGCAGGGCGTGGTCGCCGTGATAGAAACGCCCGCGCTCACCCCGCCAGAACAGTATCCCGCAGGCCTCGTCGTCGTGCTCGACGGCGTTCAGGACCCCGGCAACGTCGGCGCGATCCTCCGCTCGGCGGACGCCTTCGGTGCGGCGGGTCTGCTACTCTCCCCTGCGTGCGCCGATCCTTATGCGCCAAAGACGCTGCGCGCCGCCATGGGCTCAACCTATCATTTACCCGTCTGGCAGGGTGAACTCCTGCCGGAACTAGCTCAGATGCTGCAGCAGGGCTTTACCGCCGTCTGCGGCGATTTGCGCGGCAGCGAAACCCTGCCCGCGTTATCCGCCAGCGTAGCCCTTGTCATCGGCAGCGAAGGCAACGGCGTGAGCGATGCGGTGGCAGAAACGTGCGAGCGTTTTCGCCTAACCATGTGCGGGCGGGCGGAGTCGCTCAACGCCTCCGTCGCTGCAGGGGTATTACTCTATGTCGTTTCTGAGGCAATGCCCCGCTGAATATTAAATCGCATACTCAACTCACAGAAGGAGATTTCAAATGGAGCAATCGACAGTAAAAAAAGTTCTCGTCGTGGTCGACATGCAAAATGACTTTGTCTCCGGCGCGCTGGGCAGCGCGGAGGCGCAGGCTATCGTCGAGCCCGTCGTCAAGCGCATCCTCGATTTCGACGGGCTGATTCTCTACACGCTCGATACCCACACGCAGGACTACCTCAACACAAAAGAGGGGCAGAAGCTCCCCGTGGAGCACTGCATCGCAGGCACCGAAGGCTGGGCGCCCAATCCCGCCGTCTGGATGGCGCTGATGCACAAAAACGTTGCCGACGAGCAGCACATGATCGCCAAGGACACCTTTGGCGGCGTAAGCTTGCCCATGCGCATCCACGAGATGCTGGCGGGCATCGAGCCCGAAGAGATTGAACTCGTCGGCCTCTGCACGGATATCTGCGTGATCAGCAACGCGCTGCTGCTCAAGGCGTTTTATCCCGAATCGACCATCACGGTGGACGCCGCTGCCTGCGCGGGCGCAACGCCGGAGGGGCACAAGACCGCTCTCGCCGCGATGAAAGCGTGTCATATCGATATCGTAAACGAATAAACCGATCTCTTTGATGAAAGTTTGACACACCGACATCGTGAACGAGTAATTCTCTCTTTTCTTTGATGAAAGCGTGTCATATCGATATCGTAAACGATTAAATTTACATCGTGAACGAATAATACGCCCCGTAATCCTCTGGAGCGCCGCAAGGTGCTCTTTTTCTGAACTCTTGCTTGACACGACGGATATACTCTGATACATTTAATTTAGAATGATTCTAAGCTTTATATTCTTTCTAGTATGAAAGGCGCCGTATGAAAGAATTCGACCGGGTTACCGCGTTGTTGGAGGCAAAAGGGATCAAGCCCTCTCTGCAGCGCCTGCTCCTGCTCCATTACATGCACAGCTGCCATGAACACCCGACCGTGGAGAGAATCCACGCGGATCTGACCAAGCAGGGGCACTCGCTCTCCAAAGCGACTGTTTACAACACCCTGACGCTGTTTGTCCAAAAGGGGCTGCTGCGCTTGGTGGGGCTCGATCACAGTGAGGCGCGCTACGACATCTTGACCTGTGATCATGCGCACTTCGTCTGCG
Organism: Eubacteriales bacterium; assembly: GCA_030695285.1. GTDB lineage: Bacteria > Bacillota > Clostridia > Christensenellales > CAG-138 > UBA7703. The sequence continues at coordinate 6,783 of JAUYTF010000515.1, forward strand.
AGCGATGCGGAACGATCTACGATGTGCCGGTCGATTTTGACCTGCTCAATCTGCAGTTTCCCGAGGCAGAAAACGTCAGGCAGCGGGATATCTTCTACCGCGGCGTGTGCAAGCGCTGCACAACGCAAAACTAACCACCAACTCGCTTTTCTCACAAGTACACAAAAACACAAGAAGGAGGCAACAAGTATGGACGAAACAGTACGCTGCCCGGTCACGGGCAAAACGCGCGGTCCCGTTGCAGGCGGCGGCACAAGCAACCGGGACTGGTGGCCGAATCTACTCGACCTTGAGATTCTCCATCAGCACTCAAACCTGAGCAATCCGATGGAAGATACGTTTGACTACAAGAAAGAATTCCTCTCTCTCGACCTTGCGGCCGTCAAGCAGGATCTCTATGCGCTCATGACGGACTCTAAGGACTGGTGGCCCGCGGACTACGGCCATTACGGCCCGCTCATGATCCGCATGGCCTGGCACAGCGCAGGCACCTATCGCATGCAGGACGGGCGCGGCGGTGCCTGCAACGGCACGCAGCGCTTTGCCCCGCTCAACAGCTGGCCGGACAACGTAAACCTTGACAAAGCACGGCGCCTCCTTTGGCCCGTCAAGCAGAAATACGGCAAAAAACTCTCATGGGCG
>JAUYTF010000002.1 GCA_030695285.1 Eubacteriales bacterium
CTTGATTTTGGGCAAACATCCGTATGAGTTTTATATCCGTGCATATGAAATTATTATAATGCGACCATGCCAAGTGTTTCTCCATTTGATCAATCATGTCATCACAGCGAACGTTCTGTTGCGTTTGCGTCCGCGCGTTGACACAAAGCAGATTCGTTTTTATACTGATCTTATACGATCCGTTCAATGATAGAATGAAGAGGGGGAAGACATCATGTCCGAGCCAACCCGGCCAAACGCAGAACAGCTGCGCGACGAATCGCGCTCTGCCGCCGTTCACGAAGAGGCCAAACGCAAGAGCCGCAGAGCGCAGCGTGACGAGATCGAGCACTACGATTCCAAGCCGCGTGGCAGATTTCGCCTGCACCATCTCAAGTGGATTCTGCGCGGCATTGTGCTGGTCGCTATTCTGATTGCGGTACTCTTCTTTTTGCCGAAAATCAAGGCGCTCTTCTCGCCGGATATCAACATCGATATCCCAGACTCCCTCTCCGGTCTTTTGCCGGATGAAACCATGGGCTATAACAAGTTCGATTTTTCCAACGCGATCCTTGGCGAAGCCCGCGCGAAGAGCAATTTTGTCGTGCTGGAGCAGGATGTAACCGTCACCACACGCGTGTCACAGGCGCTTGCAAACCTCGCGCTGTTCGAAAAATCGCAGATCATCCGCTCGTATGGTATGGGCGTGTTCACCGTTGATCTGGCAACGCTGTCCGCAGCAAATATCTCGCTCGACTCGCGGCTGAAAATGGTGACAATCATAATTCCGCATGCAGCGCTTGCATATGTTACCGTGGATGTGGAGAAGACAGAGTTTGAAGAAACTAAGAAAGCGTTGTTTGCGTTTGGCGAGATCAAGCTCACCAGCGAGCAGCGAAACCTTCTGGAACAAAACATTCAGGATGCGATGACAGAGCAGCTAAACAGCGCCGATATGCTCGCCAAGGCGGACGGTTTCGCGCTTTCTCAGGTGCAAAAGCTGTTTGCCCCCATCGTGCAGTCTGTCGCCTCCGAATTCGTATTAACCGTAGAATTCGCCCAATAGACAACAACTTGGCAGGATACAGCAAAGCCGCTCAGTTCAAATTGAGCGGCTTTTGTGTTAGATCCTGTGTTTCTTTCGCCTGTTTACTCGACGATCTTCTCAAATGCGCTTTCGCTGTCCTCCTGCGTTTGCTGACTAGCGGAATCGTGTGTCCTCTTCTTGGCCCGGGCAATCTGCCTTGGCGCATGTTCAACCGCTTTTTCGTGCTGTTGCTCCGCTTCTGTCAGCTCCGGCGGCTCCGGTCTTTGCCGCTCCTGCTTTTGAAACAATCGCTTGCGCGCTTGCGTGTGATCTGAGGCGGCTTCTTCGTTCTCCATCAGCTCCGGCTGCGATGCAGCGGCTTCATCCACCGCATCCAGCGCAAGGTCTTCGTCTTCTTCCGCAGATACTGGCTCCAGCCGGATCAAATACGCCGCAACGCCGCAGATCATAACGCACACCAGCGCGGCGCCAAAGGCGAGAATTGCAGCGCTGCGAACTGCATACACTTCCGTCGTCGGGCGTGCTGCAATCAGCGTTGTATCCCCTAGCGTGCGCCGCAGGCACAGGCTGCCAGATTCGTAGAAGAACCCATCCGCGCCAGTTTCTGCCGCAAAAATCACATCTCCGCCGTAAGCAATATCGCTCGTGATCGATTCCGCATCGGAGAGCATCAGCGCGCTCGCGATGTGCGGGTCATTGCGCGAGAGCAGCACAAACCCTTCGATGTCTGATCTGCCGACGCAAGCGTAAAGCATGCTTGGATCGGCACTGTCCTGCTGTGCAACTGCGGCGCTTTTGTCTTTGGCCACCGCCATCGTCCAGGCGAATACTTCCTGCGTGCCTAACGCCGTGCCAATGCGCGCTGCGTCAGATGAGGCGATCAGCGTGCCTTCAATGTCCGCAACGTCGATGCGATCCACAGCGAGCTGCTCGCAGAGCGCAACGAGCGCATCGCTGGCCAGCAGCGTGTCGTCGTGCGTCAAAAAGCGCGAGACCGCTACGGCTTTGCTCAAAAGGTTCTCTTGTTCCGCCGCGATCATCGGCTTGGCCAGGCGGTCTCCCGCCTCAATGCGGGCGAATGCGCGATCCATCAACAGCGTAAGCTCCGTCTCGGCGCGCGCTTCCATCTGCTGCGACAACGGCACAAACGCAGTCGCAACGCCAATCAGCAACAGCACCGCAAGCAGCGGTACGAGCCATTTTCTCAAGAACCGAACCATCAATACAACCAGCCTTTCGCGTCCAGTACGCCGCCGATGCATCCGCACCGCTCAACCGTATCCAGCATTGCCTGCGGTTAAAATCAAACCGTCCGGATACTATGTGGACGGAATGATCGAGAGCAGAAAATTCGCTTTGTAGAAGAACTCGCCAAAGAACGATTCGCTCAAAAACTCATAGAGCTTTGGCAAAACCGTCAGCATGACAGGCACGGCGAGGAAGATGACAAACAGCATCAACACGCCGTGAATCAGGCCAACACCCGCGCCAATGATGCCGTCTCCGCGCGAGAGCACGGGAAAGCCGCCGCGTCCAAACTCCACCCCGCGGATGAAAAACCCGAACAGCAGCCGCAATATGGTGAAAAGAATCATGAGCGCGAGGATGTTGATGACCACACACACGATGGTCTGGTTGAAATAATCGCCCAGCGTAGTAACGCCGCTTTTGCTGAACGCCTCGGAGGCGATGTTTTTCATGACGCTGCGATCCATGGGAATCGGCATGTCGGCGTTTTGCAGCACGACGTGCAGTTGCTCGGAGGATATGCTCGAAATGGGCGCACGCGTGAGCTCCACATCCGTTATGGCGACGTATTCGGATCCTTCCGTATAATAGAGCAGCATCGAAAATAAACCTGCGTTGCCTTTGACCAGCGCAGAGACGATCGGAATCAGAATCCTGCCAAAGAGGATGGACAAAGCCGTTGCGCAGACATTCAGCGCCGTGTTGACAAAGCCGCGGTAAAGCCCCCCGAGGATAGTGATTGCCAATATCAGCAGAATAGCAATGTCGATGAAGTTCATGCGTTAGCCTTCCTCATCCGTGCTTGGTGCGCGTGTGCGTTAATTCGCATTCGCAATATAAAACATGCCGTTGCTCGAGAGCAGCAGCTTCGTATCCGTGAGTTTGATCGCCGTGTCGATGGGTTGTTCAAACGTCGCAGTCGTCGAGAGCCTGCCCTTGATCGTATAGGTCAGGAGCTGCTCGCGGGACGCAACCGCCAACCGGCTGCCCATGATAAAAGCGCTGACGCCCTCGGTCGGCAGCTGCAGCGTGGTTTCTACAGGAGCGGGCGCGGAGCCTTCCGCCAGCGTGAGAATGCGCACGGTGTGGAAGTCTCCCCCGCGCGTGGTCAGCAGAAACGTCGGTGTTCCGGAAGCGAAGGAGAAATCCAGCACTTCGTAGCCATAGATCATTCTGCGATAGATCTCTTTATTCCCCTCGTGGATGAAACGGATGATCTGGTTGGTGCAAACAACGAACATACTGTCGGGGGTGATGTATATGTCGTCGACGAGCTGGCTTTGCACATGGATCATGCCCGTCACTTCCTGCTTGCTCAGGTCGTAGGTGGAAATCGTCGTCATCGGCGCACCGGTGCCGACGTTTAGCGTCTCGATCCATAGCATCTCGCTGGTGGTGGTATAAAAGCCAAAATCGATGATGCACTGATCCGGATACGAGAGGTCGGCAATCTGCTCACCACTTCGCGTAATGATCAGCACGCTCTCTGTGCCGTCCTCCGCCTGCCGCATGAGAGCCAGATGGCTCGTGCCGCACTCGACTTCTTCCACCGCGCCGGTAAACGAAAGCGGTGTTTTTTCGCCAACCACCTGCAATTGCGCCTTGTTGAACACGACGGTCATGGATTCGCTGCCGGACATGCGAATATCCGAAGCGCCCATACCGTAGGTATAGTTGTTCTTGTTGTCCGTCAGGTGATAGAAGTGAATCTGCCCGTCGGTCTGATACAGAAGCCCGTCACCCGTGTTGATATAGGTTGCCGTTGCCGAGATCGGTGTGATCTCCATCGACACGGTAGCTTCCTGCTGGTTGAAGATAAACTGATAGATCAACAGCGCAATACCGAGTATGCCGAGCGTGACCATCGAGAAAATCAGCGTGCTGTTCTTCTTCTTCTTCTTTTTGCGGCGGGACGGGCTGCCTGCGCTGTTTACCGGCGCATACGTCCTCGTTCCGCCCTGTTGTGTTGCCATGTTTTCTTATTCCCCTATGCTTCGCTTTAGTTTATCAGCCCTCACGGAAGCTGTAAAGGAAACTTTCTGTGTACCGTACGGCGGCAATCCTGTCTTATTGCGGAACGATTACCCTGAGCGATTTGGGCAGTATCTTGAAAGTAACCGGTGTTCCGGGCAACATATCGCCGTCCACATCCAGCAATGATGCGGGTTCGCAAACTGCGGTCAGCTCGGTCGTTTGGAAGTAAGTGACGTACTTGGTTGCCAAATGCTCGCCCTTCATAAACTTCGGCAGAATCAGATACGCTTTGAACTTGGAGATGTTCGTAATCACGCAGATGTCCAACAGCCCGTCAAACGGATCGGCTTTGGGCGTCACCATCATGCCGCCGCCAAAATGCGTGCCGTTGCCCGCGGCGATGATCAGCACATCCGCCTCCATGGAACCGCCCGGCCAGCTGATCTTCGTCTTTCGTGAGTTTAAGCGAAGCATCGCGGTCAAGAGCCCCCGAAGATAAGCCAGCGAGCCATTCTTCATGCGCTTTTTGTAGATCTCCACATAGCGCAGCACATCCACGTCAAAGCCAAAGCCTGCGACGTTAAAGTAGAGCAAATCGTTCGCCATTGCCGCATCCATATCGCGCACCTCACCGCTCAAAGCGACATCCAGCGCGGTGAGTGGGTCTTTGGGGATCTTCAGCGGGCGGATGATGTCGTTGCCCGTGCCGCAGGAGATGATGCCAAGCGATACGTCGGTGTTCATCAGCGCGCTTGCCACCTCGCGGATGGTACCGTCTCCGCCAAGGACGACGATCTTCTTCGCCCCGTCTTGCACCGCCTGTTTGGCGAGCTCTGTCGCATGCCCCGCGTATTCGCTCTTCTCCGCGGAAAAAGGAATGCCGCGCTCCGCCAGCGCATCCGTGACCAGCTGATAAGCGCCGATTGCCGCACCGTTGCCCGCGACAGGGTTCCAGATCAAATGCAGTTGAGACTCCATACAAAAACCCCCAATATTCATTTTTCCGATAGGATCTCTTCAATGTCCACCGTCAGTATAAAACATTCTTCGCCTTGTATCAACCCCGCTTGCCTTGCATTC
>JAUYTF010000011.1 GCA_030695285.1 Eubacteriales bacterium
GTTGATGTTGATCGGCTGCGCGCTGGTGCCAACGTCGCCCTGCGCGTTGAGCGTGATATTCCAGCCGGTCACGAGATTGTCCGAAGTGCTCGCCAATATGTTGCCAGTCAGCGCCTCGATGGCGACATCCCCGCGCACAGAGAGGATGATACCGATGGTCACATCTCCTTCGTCCTGCGTGATGGCAATGCTCCCCTCGTTGGTGACAAACGCTTTGCCCGTGCTGAGCCCAACGCTGAGATGGAAATCCCGGGCGGGCGGATCAATGCAGGTATCCGTGGGTGTAACGCTGGCCTCCAGCGCCCTTCTAAAGAAGTTCTGGATGTCGTCCTGCGTGAGCAGTTCGCTCAATAGATCGCCCAGCGAATCGATCAAATCCTTGTTCAGCAGCGCAGCAAGCACAGCGTTTGCGCTTGTACTGTCGATGACAAACTCCGTTGCGCTTACACCGCCGACGAGCGAGGTCGTTTGCTCTGTGAGCGCGGTTTTCAGCGCGCCTAGAAGGTCGCTCTCGGTGAGTATGGCCGGAGATGTGCCAATCATCGCGCTGTAAAGCTTCTTGCCGAGCGTCTTACCAAAGAGCGCATTGAGCGCGGTTGCGTCGGGTTTCCCCGTCGAGGCGGAATGCACCGCCGCCCAGAGCGCAGTTGCATCGATACTCTCCAGATACGTCCGCTCCGGCGCACGGTGCGCAATCCACGCGGCGAGCTCTTGCGGGGTGCTTGCGTTGAGCAGCACTTCGAAGAATTGCTCATCGCTGTACTTAAGATAGACCCCTGTGAGATACAGCGCATCCTCGTCCGTGCTGTTAAAGCCGCTAAGGATCGCGTAGAACGGATAACTTGCCAGCGGCAGATCGACCGCTTCTAAGTAATAGTAGGTCACTTCGTTGATGCGGACAGTGATTTCGGCGGGGATGTCGATCTGCAGCCGGTGCAGACTTGAGCCTATGCCGCCATGCGCGGCGCTCAGCGTCAGCGAGGCGATATCCGGCGTGTCGTCCTTGGCAAAGCGGATCAACGGATGATCGAGTGAACCGTCCAGTAGCGCGAGCTGATCATACGCCAGCAGCGAAACATGGCTGCGGCTTGCTGTGACGGTGTCAAAGAAGATGCTGCCCTCTGTGCTCTGCAGCACAAGGCCACTCTCAGTTGTATCGATCTGCGGGATTTCGATGTCTCCGTAAACCGTGGCGCTCCAGCTGCCGTTGCCGACTTGCAGTGCGTCCATGTTCAGACGCCCCGCCTTGCTGTAGAGCGTAACAATAGCGTCCGTTGCCTCTGCGGTATCGATGGAGATGTCTCCGTATACATTGACGAAGATTTCTCCGCCGTCAATCGTCCAGCTTTCGGAAGTCAGCCCGCCATGCGTGCTGTCCAGAATCGTCAGGCTATCCACCAGCTCGGCTAGGGTTATCTCGATCGCATCGTGCACAAATGCGCTGATGCTGCTGTCCCCTGCACCCCAGCTCTCGGAGGTCAACCCGCCGTTGCTGCTCGTGAGCGAAACATCGCTGTCCTCCGCTATCAGCGTGTTGATCGTGATATCGCCGTAAACGCTCGCGGTGACGTCGCTGCCATTGTCCAGATCCCACGTGTCGGAGGCGAGCCCCCCGTTGGAGCTTGTCATGATAATTGTACCGTTGTCCGCGGTAAATGCCGTGATGGCAATATCGCCAAACACGCTGGCGGTCACATCGCTGTTTGCAATATTCCAAGTTTCGGAGGTCAGGCCGCCGTTACTGCTCGTGAGCTGAACCGTACTGCCAGCAGATGCCGTAAACGCGCCAACGGCAATGTCGCCAAACACGCTGGCCGTCACTTCGCTGTTAGTAGAATCCCATGTATCCGAGGTCAATCCGCCATGCGAGCTTGTCAGCGTGACGACGCTGCCGTTACCCGCCGTAAACGCGCCGATGGCATAGTCCCCAAACACGCTTGCGGTCACTTGGCTGTCGTCCACATTCCATGTGTCTGAAGTGAGTCCGCCGCCAGTGCTGGTAAACGCAACGGTGCTCTCATCGCCCGCGGTAAACGTCGGTATTTCAATGTCGCCCATGGCGTCGAGATCGGCGGTGCTCGCGTGCACCTTGGAGCCTTCATCCGCTGCGTCGAGTGCGGGATCATATCGCACAATCAGCGTCACAATTCGAATTGCGCCCGTAATCAGCGGATCGCTGCCGTTGGAGTGCGCGTCGAGAATCAGATTGCCCGCGATCACTTCCACGCGGTTGCCGAGGATATCGCCGTTTTCGGTCTCAACGTGATACGTCGCGCCGTTGATGATGCGCGTGTTCTGCTCGAGTGTGATGCTACCCTCCGCCGCCGGGACAAAGAGGTAGATGCTGCTTGAGATGAGCCCTTTTTCGCCGGTGATGTCGTAGACTGTCACCTTGCCTCCGGCGGAGATGTCCAGCAATTTGTCCGGCGTGCCGACGGAGCCGGTCGTGCGCAGGAAGAAGTCGATATCGCCGCCCGCCTTGAGGTTGAGCGCGTTACCATTGCCGTCGAGCAGGCTACCCGCGGGATCGTGCATGGTTAGCGAGATGTCGCCTAGCGTCGCCTCAATGTACTGCATCTGGTAGATCACGCCGCGCGCTTTAACAAAGTGCATCGTCAGCGTATCCTCGGAAGCGGGTTCCACCGTGCCATCCGAATAGACCTTCGTCAGGTTCGGAAGCTGAATCATGACGCTATCCAAGCGCCATTCGCTCTGCTCCTCGTTCAAAACGTAGATTCGCTGCACCAGCGTGATGCCGCCGATATGCGTGATGGTGTTGGAGATCGTGCTGATGGTCTGCGTAATCGTGCCGATCACGGTCACACCATCCT
>JAUYTF010000013.1 GCA_030695285.1 Eubacteriales bacterium
GCAATGTATACTTCGTTGGCAACCACAAGGTAATCCAATGCAACATCCGTGATATCACTGAGCGTAAGCGATTGGAGTCCGCATTAGAAAAAGAAAAACGCATGTTCGAAATCACCTTGATCTCCGTTGGCGACGGCGTGATTTCCTGTAACAACAAAAGTCGCATCGTCTTCTTAAATAAAGCCGCTGAGTTATTGACGGGGTGGACGCAGGACGACGCGAAGAATCAACCGCTGGAAACCGTATTTAATATCGTCGATGAGTATTCGCGGAGGGTGAGTAAAAACATAGTGAAAGAAGCCATCGAGAATGCGAATGTTTTCGATCGAGGTCTGCATATTCTCCTTATTTCCAAATTCGGTATCGAGCGCTCTGTAGAATATACGGTTGCGCCGATCATCGAGGACAACGGTGCCGTAGTCGGTAGCGTGCTTGTGTTTCACGATTTTTCAGATAAACGGCGTGAGGAGAAGAAAATCGAGTTCCTCAGCTATCACGATCAGTTGACCGGGTTGTATAATCGTCGTTTTTTTGAAGAAGAGCTCTGGCGCCTGGACACAAAGAGAAACCTTCCACTCGCTCTGGTGATGGGCGATGTAAATGGCTTAAAGCTTGTCAACGATTCATTCGGACACGCTGCCGGCGATGAATTGCTCAAAAAGGTGGCTTCCATCCTACAGGCAGGCTGCCGCGCGGACGATATTTTAGCACGCCTCGGCGGCGATGAGTTTGTTATTATCTTGCCAAAGACCGATTCGCACGGCGCGGAGAACGTAATACAACGTATCAAGGATTTGATGGACAACGAAAAAATCGGAGCCGTCGATCTGTCTGTCTCCTTCGGTTACGAAATCAAGCAGCAGGAGCATGAGAGCGTGCAGGCCGTTTTCAAGAGCGCGGAGGATCATCTCTACCGGCACAAGCTTTACGAGAGTATGAGTATGCGCAGCCAAACGATCAGCCTCGTTCTAAATGCGCTTTTTGAGAAAAACACACGTGAAATGATGCATTCCAAGCGCGTTGGCGAGATTGCAGAACTCATCGCCATCAAGATGGGTCTGAGCGAGGAAACCGTTCGAAACCTGAAAACCGCAGGATTGATGCATGACATCGGAAAAATCGGCATCGACGAATCCATCCTCAACAAGCCTTCTCGGCTCACCGCTCCTGAGTGGGAGGAGATGAAGCGCCACCCCGAGATCGGATACCGCATATTAAGCTCCGTCAGCGAATTCTCGGAGATTGCCGTCTGCGTTTTGGAGCATCATGAGCGCTGGGACGGAACCGGATACCCGCGCGGTCTGAAGGGAAGTGAAATCTGCCTCGATGCGCGCATAATCGGCTTTGCTGATGCTTACGACGCAATGACCTGCGGCAGAACCTATCGAAACGCTCTTAACGCCAAGGAAGCGCTCAAGGAGATTTACGCCTGTCAGGGCGCACAATTCGATCCCGATATCGTTCGGCTGTTTACCGCAGAAGTGCTAGAAGCAGTTGAAGCATAGGAACTAAGCCTAGCAGTAGTCATTTATAAAAAGGTATGTACTCGAAAACAGTTGTTTTTACATCAAGCCATTGCATTTTCTGAAAATCATAGGGCATGATTTCGCGCCCAAACCAGCCTGATTCGCGCTCTGCTTGCAGCCATTTTCATCTGCTCCAACACTTTTCTTACTCCCCGCCAACGTTTCTCGCGATTGTATCGCTTCGTGAGGGTTAGCCAAAAACAAAAGGTCGTCATTTAACGGCCTTTTGTTTTGCTTTTTTTGTTGATTCCAGCCAACATTTCATCCAAATAGCATCTTAGCTTTCTTGCATCTGTCCGTTAGCCCATATATAATGAGGAACTAGATAAAGCTGTATCACAACGTTAATTCCGTGTTTTCGCACATGAAAATCTAGTCTTATGCTAATTCGCGAGGCAGTCTTTTACGAGTGTTGTTTAGCACGCAGCGGGATGCGTTTCACATCGATAAGGAAACGGGGTGATGGCATGGATCAGTTTCAAGAAAAACCGTTGAGCATCACAAAACTCCTGTTGGAGCGCCTTTTTCAAGCGCCGGATGTCAAAACATACCTGCGCGATAACGCGTGCCATATGGAAATGCCGGCTTTTGACCGCTTCATCTGCGCGCTGTGTGAAGAGCTCTCGCTCTCCCGCGCCGCCGTGATCACGCGCTCCGATATTCCGCGAAACTATGCCTATCAGCTTTTTAACGGCATTCGAAAGCCTTCGCGCGACAAGGTTATTCAACTTGCCTTCGGGTTTGGCCTTGATGTAGACGGCGCACAAGAGCTCTTGAAAATTGCGCGGCAGGCGCCGCTCTATCCGAAGATACCAAGAGATATCGTGATATTGCGCTGTCTGCATGAGAAGCGAAGCGTTTGGGACGCACAGAACACACTTGACGACATGCAGTTGACGCTGCTCGGGCGGGAGGATAAAAATGAGTGACACGCAGGCAACCGGATCGCCCTTTGAACTCGACGATTCCCGCTACCCCGTCGCTTTTTTTGCGGACTATGAAGCGCTTGCCTGTCTTTCCGTCAGCAAAAGCGCCGAGACCTTGCGCGTGCGAAACCGCACAACGGGCGACCATTTTCTCGCCAAGTGTTACTGGGGTGAGAGTCGCTCGTCCGGGCTGACGGAGTCCGGCGTTTTAAAGAAGCTGAACCATCCCGGCATTCCCGGATTCGTTGCGGAATATCAAAATGAAAGCATGCACTGTATGGTGCGGGAATATGTCGAGGGCCTGCCGCTGCATGCATTCGCATCCGAAACACCCCCTTCGCCCGGGCAAACTGTCGCAATCGCCTCGCAGATCTGCGATATCCTTGCTTACCTGCATCGGCAGTCGCCGCCCATTATTCACCGCGACATCAAGCCGCAGAATATCATCATCGATTCCGCTCACAAAGCCTGGCTCATCGACTTTGGAATTTCGCGGGAGTACGACGACTCCGCAAGCAAGGATACGCAGTACTTTGGCACTGTGGATTTTGCGCCTCCCGAACAATACGGCTTTTCACAGACCGATCACAGAACAGATATTTTTTCACTTGGCGTGCTGATCGGGTGGCTGCTCACAGGTGAATCACAGCCGAGAAAAGCGATGCCAAAGCTTGAGTCGCCGCGCCTGCAAAAAATCGTAAAAACCTGCACCGAGCTCACGCCGGATCGCCGTTACTCCTCCGCAGAGCAGGTGAAAAAAGCGCTTCTTCACGCGGACGGACATTTGCAAAAGCGCATCCTTCGCGTTGCCTGCTGTCTAGCGGCTTCTATCGCCTGCCTCTGCGCGGGATTTTGGATCGGACGGCATACCGACTATACCCCCGCGCTGTTGGCCCCGAAGCGCGTCTCGTTTGAGGAGCCCCTCATCGAGCAGGCGGTGCGCCAGTCACTGGGGTTGGATCAGCACACGCCGATTTCGGAAGACGATTTGCTGAGCGTCACCGAGCTGTATATTTTCGGCAACCGGGCATCGTTGACCCCTGCGGAATACTCTGCTGCGCAAAACGGCATGGGTTTACAGGATGAGAGCATCCGTAACGGCGGTATTCGGTCTTTGCAGGATCTAACGAAGCTAAAGCATCTCAAGATCATCCGTATCGCGCTACAGGATATTGCGGATCTATCCCCGCTTGCCAAACTCGCTTCGCTGGAAATCATCGATTTGAACCATAACCCCATCGAGGACACCGCTCCTCTTGCCTGCCTGTATTCCCTGCGTGAACTGTGCATGTTTGACTCCCGCGTGAGCGATTTTTCAGCGCTCTTTGCCTGTTCCCTGCTGGAAACCATAGATGCTGGCAAAACGCGCGTCGTCTCACTGGATGCATTTGCCGGCATCATGAGCCTCAAGCGCCTGAAGGTGCGAAATACGACGCTAGACACGCTTGACGGCATCGGCTCGCTGGCCGGGCTGGAGCAGCTGGAGCTGACCGCCGTGCGGGATCGCAACCTCGCGCCGCTCAATGCACTCCCGCTCCTAAAAGAAGTCTTCCTCAGCGAAAGCCTGCGCGAGGAAGCGGCGCGCGATCTGCCGGATGCGGCATTCCGAATCACATTTTTTTGATTGTCATTTCACAAAGACAGTTTGCAGCATCATTGCTCGACGGTATATAAACAAAACTATCTTTTTCGTACCGAAAAACCTGAATGTGTGCAGCCTGCATACCGATTCAGGTTTTTGTTGTGTTACAGTTCAATCAACAGAAACGCGCGCGATTGTGCGCGGCAAGAAAGGGTATCGATCATGAATAGAGGTTTATTTTTTAAAAATGTACTGATAGTCTGTCTCGCTGTTCTTTTCACACTGTGCCTTGCCGCCTGCGCCGCGCCTGCGCCGGATGCGTCCGCTCTGCCGGAGGAAGCGCCCGCCGCTCCTACCGTCGTGGTGTTTGCCGACCCGGTGCTGGAAAAGATGGTGCGCGCAGAAATGAGCAAGCCCGAGGGCGACATCACCGTTTCGGAGGCGGAAGCGGTCGACGGACTGCGGCTCAGCATCGAGCAGCAGCCACAGATGCAGGCGGAGCTGCAGATCAAAGACATCTCTGGTCTGGAACATTTCAAAAACCTTAAAATTCTCGATCTGTCTTTCCAGAATGTATCGGATATCTCACCGCTGACCGGGTTGACAAACCTCACATCGCTCTCGCTTGGCGGAAATCCGGTGGCGGATATTGCGCCGCTCTCGGGCATGGTAAACTTGCGCTCGCTTACGTTGTTTAACTGCGCCGCGAACGATTACAGTGCGCTTTCCGCGCTCACGAATCTAGACTTCCTGATGATCGATTACTCCAGCATAACGGATCTGAGCCCACTCTCCGGATTGACGCAACTGGCCTATCTGTCTATATCGTACACGCAGGTCACAGATGTTTCGCCTCTCGCCGGGCTGACGAGCTTGCGGCGCCTGTTTCTGGCCGAATGCCCGATTGAGGACTATTCCCCTTTGGCAGGCATCTATCCTTATCTGGCGGAGACGGACTTTGCCATGGCCGCCAGCCTGCAGGATCTCGGCTTCCGCATGGATGGCGACCGGAAGATCGCCTCGTTTTCACATGATACTGTTTCTTATACGGTGAATCATGCCGAATGGGGCATTCCGATGATGGAGCTGGAGGCGGACTCCGTGCGGATGGAACTAGCGCTGGAGAACGGATACTACCTCACCGTCGGGCGTTACCCGAGCATTGACGCGTATGTGTTCTCCATTCGGAACGAAAACGAGGGGCTGGCTGACTATGTCTATGACAACGCGAAACAGGAATTCAGCATTGCCGGTAGCGACAGGGAGGCCGCGGAAGCGGCGGTTCGCGCGGTGCTTGGCGATACCGGCGCGCAGGATGTTCTGATCGCTCCTGTTTCGATCTTTGATCAGCAGGTGATGCAGTCGTTTTCGATGACCGCAGATCAGCTCTTTACGCTGCCGTATGATCAGGTTTCGCTCGTGAGCCTTGGTTTTACGGCGGATCGTAAAAATAGCTGGTGCGTATATGAGCAGCATGAAGGCAATTATGTCAGCATCTGCGTGAATCGCCCGGAGTGGGGCGGCAACCCGGGATGGGATATCGAGTACTACACCGCGATCAACGGCAATCAGGTGTTTGTGCAGTATTCCGTCAATAACCAGCTCTTTTACGCGAAAGGCACATCAGCGGCGGACGGCGCAAGCGCAGATTTTGAATTTTTCCCGAAAGAAGGCACCCATCGGGACGGAATGGTACCTGATGGCATGAGCGTTTCGGACTTCTTCCTGAAAATCTACAATGATTCGGCCATCGAAGACCCGTATGTGTATACGATCAAGACCGTGCAGCACTATATTTACGAACATTTCGGTG
>JAUYTF010000023.1 GCA_030695285.1 Eubacteriales bacterium
TTTGATGCCGCTTTTTCGACGCTCGCCGCGCACTGGGAAGGCCTGCTATCACGTTTCTTTGTGAAGACGGGGGATGACAAGCTCGACCGCATGGTGAACATCTGGAACCAGTATCAGTGTATGGTCACCTTCAACATGAGCCGCAGCGCAAGCTATTTTGAGAGCGGATTGGGTCGCGGCATGGGCTTTCGCGATTCGTGTCAAGATCTGTTAGGCTTTGTGCACCTCATTCCCGAGCGTGCGCGGGAGCGCATTCTCGACATAGCGGCCACGCAATTCCCCGACGGCAGTGCGTATCATCAATATCAGCCGCTGACCAAGCGCGGCAATGCGGATGTCGGCACCGGCTTTAACGACGATCCGCTCTGGCTCATCGCAGGAACAGCCGCTTATCTGCGCGAAACGGGTGATTTTTCTATCCTGGATGAGATGGTGGATTTTGACAACGACCCCGCGCTCGCCCAGCCGCTGATGGAGCACCTGCGCCGCAGTTTTTTGTATACGGTGACGCACAAGGGTCCCAACGCGCTGCCGCTGATCGGACGCGCGGACTGGAACGACTGCCTGAATCTCAATTGTTTTTCCACCGAACCGGGCGAGAGCTTTCAAACCTTCGGACCAAATGAAGGCCCGGTGGCCGAGAGTGTGTTCATCGCAGGTATGTTTGTGAAGTACGGCGAAGAATATGCTGAGCTTTGCGATCATCTGGGGCTCACGGCTGAGGCGGAAAGCGCACGCGCCGAGGTGAAGGAGATGACACGTGCGGTGCTCGAAGTAGGCTGGGACGGCGCATGGTTCCGCAGGGCATATGATGCCTTTGGCAACCCCGTCGGCAGTAGCGTCTGCGAAGAAGGGCAAATCTTCATCGAACCGCAGGGCATGTGCGTCATGGCGGGCATCGGCGTGGAAGAAGGCCTTGCCGCGCGTGCGCTCAAAAGCGTAAAAGAGCTGCTTGATACCAAATACGGCATCGTGCTGCAGCAGCCTGCCTACACGCGCTATCACGTAGAGCTCGGCGAAATCAGCTCCTATCCGCCGGGTTACAAAGAAAACGCGGGCATCTTCTGCCACAACAACCCCTGGATCAGCTGCGCCGAAACCGTGCTTGGGCACGGCGACCGCGCATTTGAGGTGTATACGCGCACCTGCCCTGCGTATGTGGAGGAGATTAGCGACATTCGCCGCACTGAGCCGTATGTTTACTGCCAGATGGTCGCGGGTTGCGACGCTCCTACGTTCGGCGAGGGCAAGAACAGCTGGCTTACCGGCACCGCAGCCTGGACGTTTATGAACATCAGCCAATACATCCTCGGCATTCGCCCGACCCTCAACGGACTTGCGATCGATCCCTGCCTGCCCTCCTCGATCGGTGGATTTTCGTGCGAGCGCGTCTACCGCGGCGTGAGATACCACATCACGGTCGAAAAACCGGCGGGCGTGAGCAAGGGCGTGCAAACGTTGATCGTCGACGGTAAAGTAATCAGCGGCAATGTAATCCCGCTGTGCAGCGCGGCAACAGAGTGCAACGTCACCGTCGTGATGGGATAAAAGGAGCACACCATGCCGTTTCCAAAAGATTTTCTCTGGGGCGCGGCCAGCGCGGCCTACCAAATCGAAGGCGCTGTTTCCGAGGACGGGCGAGGCCCAACCGTTTGGGACGTGTTTTCCCATACGCCGGGCAAAACGTTTGAGGGGCATACGGGCGATATCGCCTGCGAAAGCTACCATCGCTTTGAGGAGGACCTCGCCGCGCTGCTACTGCTCGGTGTGAAGCACTATCGCTTTGGCATCGGCTGGACGCGCATCTTTCCCGACGGGAAGGCGCTCAACGAACGCGGGTTTGCCTATTATGATAAGATAGTAGATCTCTTGCTGCAAAACGGCATCACGCCGTGGATCACGCTCTTTCACTGGGACACGCCGCAGGCGCTGGATGAAACAGGCGGCTGGCAAAACCGCGAGACGGCGGAGCTGCTCGCCAAGTTTGCCGGCGTTGTCGCTGCGCATTTCCGCGGCCGCGTTCGGCACTATTTTACGCTCAACGAGCCGCAGTGTTTCATTGGCCTTGGCTATGAAACAGGCTGGCATGCGCCAGGCAAGTCGCTCACAGGCGCCCCTCTGTTTGCCTGCTGGCACCACGCCATGCTCGCGCACGGGCTGATGGTTTTATCGGTTCGCGCCGCCGATCCAAACGCGAAGATCGGCCTTGCGTCATGCGGACTGATCTGCACGCCTGAAAGCGACTCCGCGGCGGATATCGACGCCGCGCGGTCGGCGATGTTCGCCTTTGGCAGCCATCCCGAAATTTCGCTGTTTTCGCAAAACGCGTTTCTCGATCCCGCGCTGCTGGGACATTATCCCGACCATGCTTTTTTCCGCAACGTTGAGATTTCGGCGGAGGATCTCGCTTTGATCCATCAGCCAATCGATTTCATCGGGCTGAATTTCTACAACGCATATATCGTCCGCGCGGGTGAGTCAGGGCCGGAGTACGTCCCCTTCCATCGCGGCTATCCGCGCACGGCGATGCGCTGGCCCATCACGCCGAGTATGATGTATTACGGCACGAGTTTCATCTATGAGCGCTACAATCTCCCGATCTATATCACCGAAAACGGGCTGAGCTGCAACGATAAGCCGTATCTCGATGGCAGTGTACACGACCCTGACCGGATCGATTTTCTGCACCGCTATCTTTTAGAACTTCGGCGCGCAGCTGAAGCGGGCGTCGATATCCGCGGCTATTTTCACTGGAGTTTGATCGATAATTTTGAGTGGAGCAACGGCTATGAAGAACGCTTTGGTCTGTTTTACGTAGATTATTCGACGCTGAGTCGGCAACCCAAGGACAGCGCGCTGTGGTATCGCTCCGTCGTCGCGCACAACGGCGAAACACTCTAGCTTGCACGCCAAGCACGCAAAGCGGGCGCCGGAAGACCGGCGCCCCTTGTTGGTTCGCTGAATGCTTTTTTCCGTAACGCTGTGCCGTCGATCCGATCGGCTTCAGTCTTCCAGGCTGACTTCTTCCCGGGCTTTCTCGAGCAGCAACGTTTTTCTAAACAGCTTCACCGTCCAGAACATCGGCAGTGAAATCCCGCCTAGCAGCGAGAGCCAGCCAAAATAAGTGATGACTTCGAACACAAACAGCGTTAACCCGAGTGTGCACTCCCAGAGCAGCAGCGCAAATAGCGTTATGGGATACTGCGCAAAAGCCAGTAGAAATGCGTTT
>JAUYTF010000028.1 GCA_030695285.1 Eubacteriales bacterium
TGCCCACAAACAGCTGCTCGCCGAGGCTGATAAATGTTTGCGGTACGCGCGAAACGATGGATGCAAAGATCAGCATCGATACGCCGTTGCCAATGCCGTTTTCCGTGATGCGCTCGCCGAGCCACATCAGGAACGCGGTACCCGCAGTTGAGCAAATACCGATCGTGGCATACGTTAGCCAAGTGGCATCCACCAGATATTCGGCTCCAAGCCCGATAAAAATACCGATGGACTGAACCATAGCCAACACAATGCCGGTGTAACGGGTGATTTTTTCGATCTTGGCGCGGCCGTCCTCTTGCTTGCTGAGACGCTCCAATGAAGGAATTGCGATCGTGAGCAGCTGGATGATAATCGACGCGGTGATATAGGGCGAAATGCCCATCGCAAAGATCGTAAACTGGCTGAACGAACTGCCCGTGAGCAGGTCGAGAAAGCCGAGAATGTCGTATTGCGATACGGCGCTCTTGAGAAGCTCCGTATTTACGCCGGGGATCGGAATGAAACTTCCGAGCCGGTAGACCACGATCAGCATGAGTGTGATGAGCATCTTCTTGCGGATCTCTTTGATCTTAAACGCGTTGATGTATGTCTGGAACATTAGCCGATCACCTCAACACTTCCACCAGCAGCCTTAATTGCAGTTTGGGCGGATTGAGAGAACTTTACCGCTTTAACGTCCAGTTTCTTCGTCAGCTCGCCGCCACCCAAAACCTTCAGGCCGTCCTTTTCGATCTTGCTGATCATGCCATTTTTCTTGAGCATTTCAGCCGTCACTACGGTGCCGTTCTCCAACCCGTCAAGGTCGGAAACGTTGATAATCGTGTACTCTTTTGCAAAGATATTGGTAAAGCCGCGCTTGGGCAAGCGGCGCGTCAGCGGCATCTGTCCGCCTTCAAAGCCGTTCTTCTTGCTTCTGCCACGCGCCTTTTGGCCCTTGTGACCCTTCGTGGAGGTCTTGCCCATGCCGCTGCCGGTACCACGACCGATGCGCTTCGAGGCTTTGACCGACCCGGGGGCGGGCGATAATTCATGGAGTTTCATGATGCACGTCCTCCTGCCTTAAACTTCTTCCACCGTGATCAGGTGCTTGACCTTAAAGATCTTGCCGCGCGTGCAGGCGTTATCCGGCTGGGTAACGGTGCTGTTGAGCTTTTTTAGACCCAGCGCGACGACAGTCGCCTGCTGATCTTTCAGGCAACCGATCGTGCTCTTTACGAGCGTTATCTTGAGTTTCTTGGCCTCCGCCTCTTTTGCTTTCGCCATTGTAGCGTCCTCCTTAACCCAGGATCTCTTCCACGGACTTGCCGCGGGCCTTAGCGATCTGCTCCGCGGTGCGAAGCTGGCTCAGGCCTTCGATCGTGGCTTTCACGCAGTTGCTGGGATTGTTGGAACCGTAAGATTTCGTGCGGATGTCGCGAATGCCGACCATTTCGAGCACTGCACGGGCAGGTCCGCCGGCGATAACGCCGGTTCCTTCTTCGGCGGGCAGCATGCGAACATGGCCTTTGCCGAATCTGCCTTCCACGGCGTGGGGGATCGTTGTGCCCACGATGGGAACATCGACCATATGACGCTTCGCGTCTTCAACACCCTTGCGAACCGCCTCGGGAATTTCAGCGGCTTTGCCGAGGCCAACGCCGACCTTACCTTTTTCGTTGCCAACGACCATCAGCGCGGTGAACCGGAAGTTCTTACCACCCTTGACAACCTTCGCAACGCGGTTGATCGAAACCAGGCGCTCTTTGAATTCGCTGGGCTCTTTTTCGAATCTCCTGTTGTTTTGCATGTTCGTTCCTCCTTAGAAGTCCAGCCCGGCTTTGCGAGCGCCATCCGCGAGAGCGGCAACGCGTCCGGTGTAGAGGTAACCGCCGCGGTCAAATACGACCTTGGAGACCCCCTTCGCCTTTGCGCGCGCTCCAACGAGTTCGCCGACGAGAGCGGCCTGTTCGACCTTGCTCTTGCCCTCCAGCTTGCCCTTGATGTCGGCGTCCAGCGTGGAAGCTGCGACCAAGGTGTTTCCAACGGTGTCATCGACCACCTGCGCGTAGATGTGCGTGGTGCTGCGGTAAACGTTCAAACGGGGACGTTCCACAGTGCCCACGATATTCTTGCGCATGCGGTAATGACGACCCGCGCGAATCGCGTTTTTATCGATTTTCTTAAACATCTTTCGTCACTCCTTCCTGCTTTACTTACCGGTCTTGCCTTCCTTGCGGCGAACGACCTCGTTCTCATAGCGAATGCCTTTGCCCTTGTAGGGTTCGGGCTTACGCACCGCGCGGATATCGGCGGCCACTTGGCCAACCTTCTGCTTATCGATGCCCTTGACCGTGATCTTTGTGGGCGCGGGGACGTCAAAGCTGATGCCCGAGGGAGCCGTAAAGTTCACAGGGTGGGAGTAACCGACGTTGATCACAAGGCCTGCGCCCTGTGCTTGCACTTTGTATCCGACGCCGACGATCTCAAGCTTTTTTTCGTAGCCGGCGGTCGTGCCCACAACCATGTTGTTGATGAGCGTGCGGGTTAAGCCGTGCAGCGCGCGATGGCGCTTGTCGTCACTGGGACGTTTGACATTGAGCACTCCGGCATCCTGCTCAAGAATCATCTCAGAAGAGACTTTTTCGCTGAGCGTGCCTTTCGGACCCTTTACGGTGACGACGTTGCCGTCTTCGACCGTAATTGTCACTCCGGCAGGAATACTGACCGGAAGTTTTCCGATACGAGACATGTTGATTTCTCCTTTTTTAGTATTACTCAGGCGCGGACGGCAGCTTTAAACCGAGACGCCTTTTTTTGTAATATCATGCAGGTGCGGTCGTCCGCTTTTTGTCCCTCTGCCTGTGGCAGACAGACCGGAAAGCCAAGGCATCCGCACTTTCTTTGATTACCAAACGTAGGCCAGCACTTCGCCGCCAACGCCTTGCTTGCGCGCTTCCCGGTCGGTCATAACGCCGCGGGAGGTGGAAACAATTGCGATGCCGAGGCCGCCGAGGACCTTGGGCATTTCGTCCTTGCGCGCGTAAACGCGAAGGCCGGGGCGGGAGATGCGCTTGATGCCGACGATGACGCGCTGCTTGTTCGCGCCGTACTTGAGCTGAACACGGATCGTCTTCTTTTCGGCGTTTGCTATGACTTCGAAGCTCTTGATGTATCCTTCGTCCACGAGAATTTGCGCGATGGCCTTCTTCATTGTGGAAGCGGGAATTTCGACGGATTCATGCTTCGCAATCAGTGCGTTGCGGATACGGGTGAGCATATCGGCAATGGTATCTGTCATGTTCGTTTCCTCCTTTACCAGCTTGCCTTGCGTACGCCGGGGATCTCGCCCTTATACGCCAGTTCGCGGAAGCAAATGCGGCAGACGCCATACTTGCGCAGAACCGAGTGGGGCCGGCCGCAGATGCGGCAGCGGGTGTAACCACGGGTGCTGAACTTCGGCTCGCGCGCCTGCTTTAACTTCATGCTTGTCTTAGCCATTATTGCTTTCCTCCCTTATCAACCCTGCACAAACGGGATGCCGAGCTGGCTGAGCAGCTCTTTGCATTCTTCGTCGGTCTTGGCACTTGTCACGAACACAACATTCATGCCGCGCACCTTGTCGACGTCGTCGTAGTTGATCTCCGGAAAGATCAGCTGTTCCTTGAGGCCGAGGGCGTAGTTGCCGCGCCCGTCAAACGCCTTGTCAGACACGCCGCGGAAGTCGCGTACGCGAGGCAGGACGATGTTGAAGAGCTTGTCGACAAAATAGTACATCCGATCACCGCGGAGGGTTGCCTTCGCACCGATGGTCATGCCTTCGCGAAGCTTGAAGTTCGCGACGCTCTTCTTTGCGCGCGTGATGACCGCTTTCTGGCCGGTGATAATGCTCAATTCCTTGATGGCCGCTTCGATGCCCTTGGGGTTTTCCTTGTCGGAACCCAGGCCCATGTTGATGACGACCTTCTCGAGATACGGAATCTGCATTACGTTTTTATAGCCAAACTTCGTTATCATCGCGGGAGCGATCTCGTCTTGAAAGCGCTTTTTCAGCCGCGGCTTGCCTTCGAGCTTTTTCATATCCGCCTGCACGCCTTTTGCCT